>JBDLSS010000441.1:0-3041 GCA_039799345.1 Pseudomonadota bacterium | reverse complement strand
ATCCATTAAACTTTCAATTAATTTGCTGATTGCTTTGGTGAGAAAGGCAAAATTTTCAGTGAAGAAATTCAGCAGTTGCTCAACTAACTCATCAAGGGGAAATTTTGGAACGCTATAATCCATAAAACTGCCTGTTAGTGTCGAGTGCGATCTAAAGTGGAAACAAAGCGTTGCACAAAGGCATCGGCGGGATTCTCAATAATTTCTTGCGGCGTGCCAATTTGCACCACTGCCCCATCTTTCATCAAAGCAATTCTGTCGCCCAGCCGTAAAGCTTCTTCTAAATCATGGGTAATAAACAGAATCGTTTTGTGCATTTGAGTTTGCAAACTGATAAGTTCGGTTTGCATATCACGCCGAATCAGCGGGTCTAGTGCACTGAAAGCTTCATCCATCAGCAGAATTTCAGGTTCGATTGCCAAAGCCCGCGCCAAACCCACCCGTTGCTGCATTCCGCCGCTTAATTGACTGGGTTTTGCTTGTTCCCAACCGTCTAAACCCACTAATTTCAACGCTTGACGCGCCCGTGCTTCCCGTTCCAGCATGGGCACTTGTTGAATTTCTAAGCCGTATTCGACATTGCGTAAAATGCTGCGGTGAGGAAATAGCGCAAATTGTTGAAATACCATACCTAACTTGTGCCGCCGCAGAGTGAGTAATTCCTCGGGAGACAGTTGCAATACATCACGTTCGTCGATGAAAAGCTGTCCGCTGCTGGGTTCAATTAAGCGATTTAAACAGCGAATTAATGTAGATTTACCGCTACCGCTTAAACCCATAATTACAAAAATTTCACCAGCTTGCACTTCAAACGAAACATTTAATAAGCCTACTGCTAAACCCGTTTGATTCAAAATTTCGTCTTTACTCGCGCCTTGCGCTAATAAAGGCAGGGCGCGTTCAGGCTGTTCACCAAAGACTTTGCTGATTTTTACCGCACGGATTTTATCCAAAACTTACGCTCCCACCACTGAATGTTCAGGATTATGACAACGATCCAGATAAATTTTTGCCACGGTATCATGAGGATTACGCGCTAAGCATTCTGCAAATAAGCACGCACTGGTTTCAATGTCGTTCAGTTCATAATAGTAGTGCAGGGCTTTGGAAAACTTTTCTAAAGTCTCTAATTTGCCTTGACGATTTTCCTCAGCATCCGCATCGAACACTTCATAAACCGTGACTAATTCGGACTTGCCTTTGACTTTGACCTTGTCCACCATGCGGATTGAATATGCCGCAGGATTGACTAAACGGCTGTAAGTTTGATGACTAATCAACAACGCCACACCGTAGTTTTTGGTCAAGCCTTCAATTCGCGAAGCCAAATTCACTGCGTCGCTGATCACTGAGCCGTCCATGCGATTATGTCCGCCCACCGTGCCTAACATCAATTTACCCGTATTAATCCCAATCCCAATATGAATCGGAATATAGCCATCTTGTTGACGATGTTCATTGTATTCGACTAAGCGATCTAACATGGTAATCCCCGCAGTCACCGCTTGGTCTGCACTGCCCCCAAACAACGCCATGATTGCATCGCCAATATATTTGTCGATAAAACCATCATTGCGAATAATTTCAGGTTCCATGCGGCTGAGATAAGCATTGATAAAACGGAAGTTATCTTCAGGCGTCATGCTTTCAGACAGCGTGGTGAACGAGCGAATGTCAGAAAACAGAATCGACATTTCTTTCTGCACTTGGTCGCCGAGGCGTACATCGACAATACTTTTCTTATTTAAAAATTGCAGAAATTGATGTGGCACGAAACGGCTGTAAGCGGTGTTTAATTCTTCAAGGGTTTCAAAAGATTGCTTAAGCTGTTTCGACATGCTATCGAAAGAACGCGCTAACTCACCCAGTTCATCAGAACGCGCCACGGGCAAGGATTGCGATTGATCCCAATCACCGCCCGAGAGTTTTTTCGCCGCATTGTTCAAGCGTAAAATCGGTTGCACAATCCATTTTGAAGTGAAGAAACCAATCGCAATCGCCATTAATACCGCCATAAAACTGAGCATTAAGGTGGTGCGGGTGTTGATATTGATTTGTTCCATAAAATCGGCTTCGGGCACAACCACTACCGTAAGCCACGGCAAACCAAAGGGATTATTAAAGGGCGCAACATGCACTAATTGCTGTTCACCTTCAAAATCAAAATGTAATTCTTCACTGCGATTAATATTATTGAACTGTCCAAAATTAGAACTTAGAAAGTGCGCAGTGGCGGCAATTAAAGGTTCTTGGACATCTAATGCTTTTAAGCGTTGTTTATTTTTGTCAAAAGAGGGATAAGGGAAAGAGCCACCGACTAATAAGCCTGCTTTATCAACAATAAAAATTTTACCTGTTTTACCAACTTTGACGCTGCGTAAAAATTCGCTGATACGGGTTAAACTGAAGTCCGCACCGAGTACGCCTTGCAATTCATTTTGATTATCGAAATAAGGGGCAACAAAGCTCATGCCGAGTTGATTCGTGCCTTTTGAACCGATGAATTGATAAATATCAGTCCACACAGCTTTGCCCGCACTCACCGCCGTTTGATACCAAGGACGCAGGCGCGGATCGTAAATTGTGGGATTATTCAGATTTCTTTCTGTGCCGTCGAATTCGACGCTGTAATCGTCCAATAACTGCTTGCTCTCGGCATCACGCACATTATAAGCCAGACCACCTTCATCTTTACGTTGTAACGCCATGTAATCCCCAGTTTTATTACCGACATAAATATAACTGAGGGAATCAAAAACTTTGCTTTGTTTGAGCAAATGTGGCAACCAAGTACGCGGTTTTTCAATATTTAATTGTTGGTTACGGATGGCATTTGCATTTAAATCGACCACCAAAGAGGGAATTTTTAAATAATTATTGATGTATTGTTCAATGCGGGCGGTGATTTCAGTGTGCAATTGGGTTGCTAAATCACTGATTGCAATCTGTCCGTTTCGGTAGGATAAATAGCCCGTCAGCCCCACAGCAAGGATAATCTGGAGCATAAAAGGAACAACTAAAACCATGCGAATGTGGGTTTT
>JBDLSS010000440.1:0-3093 GCA_039799345.1 Pseudomonadota bacterium | reverse complement strand
CGGCTATAACTATATTCGTGGCGAATTTAACGAACCGATTGATCGTTTTGAAGCTGCCTTGGCAGAAGCTTATGCAGCAGGTTTATTAGGGAAAAATATTTTAGGTTCAGGTCTCGATTTTGATTTATATACCCATCACGGGGCAGGTGCTTACATCTGCGGCGAAGAAACTGCCTTATTAGAATCTATCGAAGGTAAAAAGGGACAACCCCGCTTTAAACCTCCGTTCCCTGCAAGTTTTGGCTTATACGGCAAGCCCACTACAATTAACAATACCGAAACCCTCGCTTCTGTCCCCACGATTTTAGAAAAGGGCGCGGAATGGTTCTTAGGCTTAGGCAAGCCTAATAATGGTGGTTCTAAGTTATTCGCGGTTTCTGGACACGTCAACCGCCCCGGCAATTATGAAATCCCGATGGGCACGCCGTTCTCCGAATTATTGGAAATGGCGGGTGGCGTATTAAACGGGCGCAAGCTGAAAGCCGTTATTCCCGGCGGTTCTTCAACCCCCGTATTGCCCGGTGATGTGATGATGGGTTTAACTATGGATTACGATTCCATCGCTAAAGCAGGTTCAATGCTGGGCGCGGGTTCAGTCATCGTGATTGATGAAACTGCGTGCATGGTGAAATTACTCGCACGGATTTCTCACTTCTATTTTGAAGAATCTTGTGGACAATGCACGCCTTGCCGCGAAGGCACGGGCTGGCTGTCACGTATCGTGCACCGCATTGAACACGGGCAAGGTCGTCAAGAAGATTTAGATTTGTTATCGGATATTGCAGACAAGATTTCAGGGCGCACGATTTGTGCTCTGGGTGATGCGGCTGCGATGCCTGTGGCAAGTTTTGTGCGTCAATTCCGTGATGAATTCCAATATCACATTGATCACAAAAAGTGCATGGTCGCTGCAAGCTAAATTTGGTGGTGATAAACAGCTAAGAATTTTGACCATTTATTGTGTGAGTCAAGCTTCACAGGACTAGCATGAATTAAGTTTTAACAGAAAGTAGCGTGTTTAAAAATCTTTAAAGAAGCCTCCAAGCCCCTAAATGGGGCTAAACACAAACAATTTGCTTAATGTTTAAAGTCCCCTTTAGGGGATTTAGGGGCTGGTTTTAAGGTTTAGCCCTCTTTTAGGGCGCAGTTAAAACTTATTTGATGACACGCCCTAGGAATTAATCCTGCTTAATTTGGGTAATTCTGTCAATCCTAAGTTATTTAGCACTACCCTAAATTTTAGCCTGTCTCTGGCAAGTTCTGAATCAAGTTGTAAGGATAACTTAAACTTATCAAGTTGGATTGAGAGCTTGTTAGAGTCAATACTGACCAAAGCGTTTCATCTATTCAATTAAGCAGCTGGTTTAATTGCACTCCAATCTCCAAGCTTGACTAGACTGCGATGCATTAGTATCGTTATTGTTTCGATAAATTCCTCGTCTCTGGGGAGATAATCTACCGCTCCCTATGTCGGTAACTATCGTTAAAAAATTACTGGACGGATAACGTCCCGTATGGATTGCAACCAACAAACAGACAGACATAAGCGATCACGAGTTGCTTAGATCACCAAAATATTCCCACAACTAAGCCAGTGGGATACCCCTAAGGAAGGAGTCAATATGAGTAAAACGCTAGAAGTTAAAGTGCCCGACATCGGGGATTTTAAAAATGTCGCTATTATTGAATTACATGTAGCGGTTGGCGATGTTATCAAACAAGAACAATCGATTATCACGATAGAAAGTGACAAAGCCGCGATGGAAATCCCATCGCCCGCCGCAGGTGTCATTAAATCTTTACAGGTCAAACTCGGCGACAAAGTTTCCGAAGGTTCACCCTTATTAGTGCTTGAGTTAGCAGAATCTGCTGCCGCTCCAGCTCCCGCCGCAAACACTACCCCGCCCCCCGTTCAACAAACTGCTCCACAAGCCGCCGCTGTGCCTGCGGGTTCAGATATGCACGCCGAAGTTTTAGTTTTAGGCGCAGGACCTGGTGGGTACAGTGCCGCATTTCGTGCCGCTGACTTGGGTAAAAAAGTCACGCTGGTAGAACGTTACAGCAGTTTAGGCGGGGTTTGTCTGAATGTGGGCTGCATTCCCTCAAAA
The DNA here is from genome assembly GCA_039799345.1 of Pseudomonadota bacterium. Taxonomy (GTDB): domain Bacteria; phylum Pseudomonadota; class Gammaproteobacteria; order Beggiatoales; family Beggiatoaceae; genus JAQTYU01. Next base: position 985 of record JBDLSS010000440.1, on the reverse strand, counting down.
GCTTTATTGCACACGGCGCAGATTATTAATGAAGCCGAGGAAATGAGCGAACACGGCGTTAAGTTCACCAAGCCTAAAATCAATCTTAAAAAATTATTGGAATATAAACAAGGGATTATTAAACGTTTAACGGGCGGTTTAGCAGGTTTGGCTAAGCAGCGTAAAGTTGACGTGGTGCATGGTGTCGGTGAATTTACCTCGCCCAAAACCCTGAAAGTGACCACGCCCGACGGCGTAAAAATCATTTCGTTTGATTCCTGCATCATTGCCGCAGGCTCGCAAGCGGTCAAAATCCCCAGCTTCCCCAATGACGATCCGCGTTTAATGGATTCCACCGACGCGCTGGAATTGGAAGAAGTGCCCAAGAAACTGCTGGTAATTGGCGGCGGTATTATTGGCTTGGAAATGGCGACGGTTTATGATGCGCTGGGTTCAGAAATCACCATTGTTGAATTGATGGATGGTTTAATTCCCGGTTGCGATAAAGACATCGTCAAACCTTTGCACAAGCGCATTGAAAAACGCTACGCCAACATTTATTTGGGTACGAAAGTCACCAAAATCGAAGCTAAAAAAGACGGTTTACACGTCTCGTTTGAAGGCAAAAACGCACCTGAATCTGCACTATTTGACCGCGTGCTGGTTGCTGTTGGGCGCAGACCGAATGGGAAATTAATCGGGGCAGACAAAGCAGGTGTGATTGTGAATGAGCAAGGTTTTATCCCTGTTGATAATCAATTGCGCACCAATGTGCCGCATATTTTCGCGATTGGGGATGTGGTCGGGCAACCGATGTTAGCGCACAAAGCGGTACACGAAGCCAAAGTTGCCGCCGAAGTGATTGCAGGACATAAGAGCTATTTCGACGCACGCACTATTCCTTCTGTGGCATATACCGATCCCGAAATTGCGTGGATGGGCATCACTGAAACCGAAGCCAAAGCACAAGGTATTGCCTATGAAAAAGGCGCGTTCCCGTGGGCAG
>JBDLSS010000439.1:0-5251 GCA_039799345.1 Pseudomonadota bacterium | reverse complement strand
CCAGTTTTCACAGCCATAAATAGCACTTGACAAACAGGGCTGTGCATTGAATAATCAATAATTTTAGTGCACTAGGAGCTACCACCTTGGCAAATTCAGCCCAAGCAAAGAAACGCGCAATTCAAGCAGAAAAACATCGTCAATTGAACGCGAGCCAACGTTCAATGTTACGTACCTACATCAAGAAAGTACTCAAAGCGATTGCATCGAAAGATGCAGAACAAGCACAAGCCGCTTATAAAGTTGCTGTACCTGTGATTGATGGCATGGCTAACAAAGGCTTAATCCACAAGAATAAGGCGGCTCGTCATAAAAGCCGCCTCAATGCACATATTCACGCATTGCAAGCCTAATTACTGGAGTTGGATGCCTTCTCCTTCGGGGGTGGCATCTTCCTCAGATTTGCAAAAATCTTGAGGGTTTAAATGGTGCTTATTCAATAGCCCATTTAAATGTTCAGCTTCACAGTCTGCAATAACTGCCGCATTCTTCAAATTCCCCCCGACCATTCTCAAAACCCGCTGTAAATACGTTTTATCAAATTCGTCACGCGCTTGTGCCAAGGTTTGGAATTTGTAAACCGTGTCACGCAGGGCATGTTTCACTAAACTGAGCGGAATTAAAGGTGATGAAGATAAGACGCTGCATTGTTCCACCACGTTTTGCAATTGACGTACATTGCCAGGCCAAGGCATAGAAACCATATACGCTAAAGCCTCGGGCGAGAAGCGTACGGGTTCAGTACTTTCTTGTTTGCCTTGCTCGGCTAAGAAATGATCAATTAATAAGGGAATATCTTCGCGCCGTTCCGACAAACTTGGCATATACAAAGGAATGACGTTGAGACGGTAAAATAAATCTTCACGGAATTCGCCACGTTTCACGGATGCTTCTAAATCACGATGGGTTGCAGAAATAATCCGCACATCCACATCAACGCTGTCCACCGCGCCCACGGGGCGAACTTTGCCTTCTTGCAACACCCGTAATAATTTAACTTGCAAGGAAGCGGGCATATCTCCAACTTCATCTAAAAATAACGTGCCGCCGTGTGCGCCTTGAAACAAGCCCAAATTCTTACGCACCGCACCTGTAAATGCGCCTTTTTCATGCCCAAATAATTCAGATTCTAATAATTGCTCGGACAATGCACCGCAGTTAATCGCCATAAACACCGCATTGGCACGGGGGCTGGCACGGTGAATCGCGCGTGCTAATAATTCTTTACCTGTGCCCGTTGCGCCGCCCACAAATACGCTGCTACGAGTTTTGGCAACACGTTGAGCTTGTTTAATCAAGCTTGCCATGATGGCACTTTGATAAATAATCGCGGGAGCAAATTCATTGTCTTGTTCTGCGGTGCCGACATGTGCCAGTGCGGATTGAATGCATTTAAATAAAGCATCAGGTTCGACAGGCTTGGTTAAAAATTCAAATACGCCCTGATGTGCCGCCCGTACCGCATCAGAAATATTCGCACTACCGCTGAGCATAATCACAGGCATTACGCTGCTGTAGCGTTGGATTTCTTTCAGCAGGGTGATGCCATCCATGCCGTCCATCCGCAAATCAGTGACCACCACATGCGGTCTAAATTCGGGTAACAGTTGAATGGCTTCTGCGCCATTGCTACAGGTCTTAATTTGATAGCCTGCATCTTCTAACCATGCAGAAATCAAAATCAAGATGAAAGGATCATCATCGACTAAGAGAACCCGAAAATTTTTCGGTTCAAACTCAGTGGGCAAAGGAATTGGTTTTTGTGCCATAGCTAAAAATCTGTGCCTATATTCAAGGTAGTTGGCTAATTGTAATCGTTTTGGGGACTACCTAACGTTTTTTTACGGTTTAAAGGGTATTGAAAAAGTCATGTGGCGTAATCGATTGTAAAACAAATTGATGATCGCCTTGTTGCTTTGCAGTTTGCAATGCGCTTGCTGCAACTGCAAGCATGTCCAAACTTAATTCATTATACTTGTGAATATGTCCGGGATAGTGTGCAATCCCAACATTCCACTGCAATTTTGAGTTTTCCCCCACCAATGGCGGAATCTCACTGATTTCGGGCAATAACTGTTGTAAAACTTGAACGGAAGAGGTTTCATCAGCATCATACAGTGCAATTAAAAATTGATTGCTTTGCGAACGCCCAATTAAATCTCCACGCCGCAATCGTTGCCGCAACATTTTTGCAATATTTTTCAATATCTGATTACCGACCCAATAACCCTGTTGCAAATTAACTTGTTTAAATTGAACAAGGTCTAAAACTGCCACCATGACAGGGCTGCCACTGCGTTCTGCCAAGGCGATGTTTGCTTGTAAACGCTCCCGAAAACTGTGTTCATTTAATAAGCCTGTCAGTTTATCATGACTTAAGTCTTGGAGTAGTTTACGACTTGCACGAGTCTTATGTAAAATTAATTCTACCAAGTATTCAAGGGGTATGGGTTTGATTAATACCTGATCATTACCAAGTGACCATAAGGGTAAATTTTGTTGGAGGTCTGCACTTAAAAACAACAAATTAATATAGTTATAAGCCTCTTCTTGACGTAACACTGCCGCTAATTCAAACCCATTGCATTGTGTTTGTGTGCTGTCTAGCAGAATGGTTTCGGGTTTGAACTCGACCAAGGCATTAATAAAACAACTCGCATCGATGAGTCGTTCGGTGTGAATGCCCGCTTGTTCTAAACCGGTCTGGTAAAGTTGGGCTAAATCGGGGTCTTCCTCAAGAATTAATACCCGATGCGCTTCTTGAGAGTGCTGCTCTAATAGCCTGTCTAAACTTTCGAGCAATTGATGTGTTGTAATCGGCTGAGTTAAATAATGTTTTGCCCCTAAACGTACTGCTTGCAGACGATTTGCAAAATCATTGACCCGGAAAATATATAAAATAGGCGTGTTGGAAAATTGAGTTTGTAACAGTTGAACGGCTTCTACAAACAATGGGGTGGTTTTGGTATTAAAACCATCATCTAAAATAATGACATTTGGAATATTTATTTCAGCATATTGTTGGAGTGTATTGATATTATTTGAAACCGTCACTAGATAACCGTTTTTTTCTAAAGGTTCAATAAAACGGTTCAAATATTGACTGCTGTCGACAATTAGAATTTTTTTATAGCTTGATTGTTGTAACCATGTTGCAGGAACAAGGGCTTGCTTGTGGAGTTCGCTGGTGCTGGCGTGCACTGTGAGCAAACCACATAGAGCTTGTAACTTACGCCGTATTTCGCTGATATTTTCAGCCATGATGCCACCTGAAAGCAGTAATTCTACTTCACATGCCATTGCACCAATATCCACAAAACCGAATGAAGCTGCGGTGTGACTGAGGTGATGAATCATACCCAGTAGTTTGTCAACACTTTCCCCTTGCCAATTTTGTTGTTCTGCTAACACCCAATTCATTGTTACTTCTGAATGTTTTGTAGGCATTGAAGCAATATACAATTGCTGTAATTTTGCAATGTGTTCGGGTGCAGAATGAGATAAGGACATATTTTGGTAATAAGACTGGTGATAAAAAGGGATATTTTAATAAAATAATGAAATTGTTTTAAGTATAGGGTAAATACGGCACGAATACCGTATTATTTAACGGATTTTATCCAATTAAACCTGTTAATGAAAGTAAGAGATGCTCATGCCCAGCATATTTTATGAAAATCTATCGTTCACACTAAACATTAACTTCGTTTGGAAAGCAACTGCGTCATTTAAACTAAACCTGTAAGCTTAATTGATGACACGCCCTAGGGTCATCAATTAGGTTTTAACAGAAAGTAGCGCGTTTAAAAACCTTTAAAAAAGCCCCCAACTTCCTAAAGGGGGCTAAAGACAAACAATTTGTTTAATGTTTTAAGTCCCCTTTAGGGGATTTAGGGGCTGGTTTTAAGGTTTAGCCCTCTTTGGGGGGTTAGGGCGCAGTTAAAACCGAATTGATGACACGCCCTAGCAATATGAAAATTAAAGATATAATTTGCTATAATTTAGTCAATGACCATATCGATTATTTTGGGGAATGAACATGGCACAATTGACACACTGGCGACGTGGTTGTATCCCGTTGTGGGTAGCGGGTAAGTTAGCACTTGCATCGCCGATGAGTTCGGCAAATGGTGGATTTGGAAAACTTGATGATCAAGCAATTCCAGAACTGTCTTTGTATCAAACCGCAGTTTCTGGCAACTTTTTAAACACGCCTGGGCAAGGAAGAAACGACTCTGGAAAAATCATCATTAAAGAAATTCAAGCTGACTCACGGCTTGACTTTATGGTGTCTGGCATTCGCAATGATCGCCCGATGGATGTTTATCTCGCCTTTAGTACCCGTCCGGGTAAAGCCGATAATTGGGCAAACAGTCGGATTGGACATCTGAGTCTAGACGTGCAAACTCTTGAAATTATTGCAGGCGTTCGTAGTACGCCAACGCAGTTATTTCTCAACCCCATGACTTCTTTAGGAAAAGCACAAATACGTACCCGTACCGTGACTTTTTCTGTTCGATTGTCAGATTTGAGTGCACCCCAATTGCAAAGTGATGAACTCTATTTTCAAGCTTTTGCGGTGCCTGCCCAAACCACCGATTTTGTGGAGTCACAAGCCTCCGATCTGGATCATTATCTTTTGGTTCGAGACTGATCCACGATGTCCGAGAATCTACAGCTCAGCGCGTGGGGAAGTTCAAAACTATTGGGACAACGCCTAAGTCTGTTGCGCACGACGGAGCAACATGCCACGTTTTTGCAGAGCTGTTATTTAAATACTGCATTTATGTCTTTATACCGCTTATTGCATCATAGCCAACAGCCCAGTTTGTCACAAATTGAGCAACGACTTACCGCTGAAGCACAATTACCTCCTCACTATTTTGAATGGATTATTGAGCGACACAGTGATGGGAAAGCGATTGGGCTTGCAAGTTTGGCTGATTATCAGCCTAATCATGGACGCGCTGAATTTTTGATAGGTTTGTTAAATCCCGCAGAACACCCGATAGGCATGGGATTGGAAGCGAGTTTATTGGTATTGGAATTTGCCTTTAATATTTTACAGTTACATAAACTGAGTGCTTTGGTATATAGCCATAATAGTCAAGCACAACGCAATGTTTTACATGTGGGATTTCATTCAGAAGGTTTACTACGCGAACATTTACAGCATAAACAGCAGTGGATTGATATTTATCAAAATAGTTTGTTAGAGTGTGAATTTCGGGCATCGACTGCACTGCGGCGT
>JBDLSS010000438.1:0-4958 GCA_039799345.1 Pseudomonadota bacterium | reverse complement strand
AACATGAACTGGCTGTTGATTTTTCAGGGGTGTATGTTGCATGTAAAGAATAAGGAAATTTTAAATTGCTGGAGTTTGTCAGTTTAATCGCCCTTGGGGCTTTTGCAGGAACATTAGCAGGATTATTAGGTATTGGCGGCGGCGCGGTTATCGTGCCGATTTTAATCCTGATATTACAGTCTCATCCAGAAATACCTAGTGAACATATCATGCATATTGCCATTGGAACTTCATTGGCAACCATTGTATTGACAGCTATCTCCTCCATTATTGCCCACCAACGTCATGCTGCTATCAACTGGCAAGTCACAAAACGGCTTGCCCCATGGATTGTGATCGGTTCACTTTCAGGAGCGATGCTGGCGGGCATTTTATCAAACTTAACTCTGAAAGTTATTTTCTTAATTTTCTTATTCATTATCGCCTTACAGATGATTTTCGGAAAGCCGCCCGCTCCCCATCGACAATTACCAAAAATCTTAGGACTGGGGTTCGTGGGAATCAGTATTGGAATCGTTTCCTCCTTGGTGGGCATTGCAGGTGGCTCTATGACTGTACCCTTTTTAGTCATGTGTAATATCCCGATGCGTAATGCCGTGGCAACTTCTGTTGCCTGTGGTTTCCCAATTGCGGTGGCAGGGGCGATAGGCTTTATTCTAACCGGCTGGAACACGACAGGTTTACCCACTTCCTCAACGCTGGGTTATGTTTATATTCCTGCTTTTTTGACAATCACCCCTTTGACTTTATTGTTTGCGCCATTTGGGGCAAAATTAGCACACAGTATTCCCGTAAATACTTTGAAAAAAGTGTTTGCTTTGTTTTTAATCGCGTTAAGCATGAAAATGTTACTCGAATTAGTCATGCGTTAGGACGCAACCTACTGAATTTAAATAGTTTAGAGAATCGCTTATGTTATGGACACCGCATGTCACTGTTGCCTCAATTGCAGAACAGGATGGACGTTTTTTATTAATTGAAGAAGTGGGCGAAAGTGCCGGTCTTGTATTTAATCAACCCGCAGGACATTGGGATGAAGGCGAAAGTTTGCTACACGCAGTTTCCCGTGAAACCTTTGAAGAAACAGGCTGGCAGTTTGATCCCGAATTTATTGTAGGGATTTATCATCATAAAAATCCTTACAACAAGGGTACTTACTTGCGCATCTGTTTTGCGGGGAAAGCCCATGATCATGATCCCAATCAGAAGTTGGACACGGGTATTTTGCGAGCCTTATGGTTGACCCGTGAAGAGTTGGGCGAGAAAGAGAATTTACGCAATCCGATGGTCTTGCGTTGCATCGATGATTATTTGGCAGGCAAGCATTACCCACTTAGCTTAATCACAGACATGGATTAAATTCATGTAAGCTTCAAAGGAGGAAGATAGTCATGCACTTATTTATAAAAATACTGCTGGGTTTATTGCTCAGCAGCATGGTTCATGCTGTGGACATGTATGTGGATAAACGGATTTACTACGTTGCTTCTTATCATCAAGGTTACCCTTGGAGCGACAGCATTTTAAAAAATATTCGAGAAGTATTTGCGGATAAGGGTATTATTTTTGAACATTTCGAGATGGATACAAAACGTAATCCCTCGATTGAATATAGCAAAAATATCGCCCTTCAAGCGAAAGCAAAAATTGAACAATTTCACCCTGATTTATTGCTAGTCTCCGACGACAATGCGACAAAATACTTGGTAGAGCCTTATTTTAACGGCAATCTGCCCGTGGTATTTTGTGGCGTAAATTGGGATGTTTCAGAATACAAGTTTAATCGTAAAACCGTCACAGGTATGGTCGAAGTTGAATTGATTGATCGGATTGTTCACAATCTTAAAGAATATGCTCGCGGTTCTCGGATTGGTTTTATTGGTATGGATGGCTACACTGAGCGCAAATTACCCAGCTATTTCAATTCGTTATTTCAAATTTCACTGGATAAAACTTATTTTGTGAAAAATTTTGAAGAATGGAAACAAGCTTATCTTAAAGCACAGCAAGAAGTGGATATGTTGCTGGTGCATAATCCCGATGGTTTACCACAATGGGACAACGCGGTTGCAAAGCAGTTTGTTGAAGAAAACACACTAATCCCTTCAGGAACAAGTTCTTCATTCACCACACAATTTGCATTAGTGGGCGTCATTCGTTTACCTGAAGAGCAAGGACGTTGGACAGCAGAAACCGCGCTGAAAATCTTACGCGGTCAACCAGTCAGTTCTATTCCCTTTGTGACTAATAAACAGGGTAAATTAGTCATTAATATGCGCTTAGGGAATAAGTTGAAAATTACGTTTAAACCTGCCTTGCTGAGAACTGCAGAAATTATTCATTGATTATCATTAGATAACAAATTATATTTAAAACACTTTTTCGTCGAACTCAGCTTATATTTAATAATCTGGCAGTGTTAAAGAAGCAGTGATTTGTTGTAATGGTTAATGAAATAAATGATAGCTTCGATGTGATTTTCTAACTTCTTGGAAAAAGATAGGAGTTACGCAGTTGAATCCATCATTATTTAATTTTACTAGAAACATGTTTGTGCAGCGCATAATACTTAGGGCGTGTCATCAATTAAGTTTTAACTGCGTCCCACCCCCTAAAAAGGGCTAAACCTTAAAACCAGCCCCTAAATCCCCTAAAGGGGACTTAAAATATTAGGTAGTGCTCAAGTTGTAATGATTGTCTGAATCAGGATTTACAGGATTAAAGGATTTTCAGAATTAAACTTAATGTTGTGAAGATCAGTGGGTAATCCTGTAAATCCTGATTCAGACAATAAGCTGGCTAAAATCCTTACTTATTTGGCACTACCCTAATATTATATTAATTAAAGACTATTAATGATGAAGCCATCCCCTTGTAGGAATTGGGGGCACAGTTTAAATCTTTACCCCCGCCGCGTATCCATCGATTCGCGCACCGCTTCCCCAATGAAAATCAGCAACACTAAAGTTCCCACCAACACTCCGAAAGTGCTTAATGAAAGCCACCACGCACTGATATTGGTTTTTCCCTGTGCCAATAATTCTCCTAAACTCGGGGTTGACGGCGGCACGCCCAAGCCCAAAAAGTCCAAACTGGTCAAAGCTAGAATAGAACCACTGATGCGGAACGGGAGAAAAGTAATCACGGGGGTTAAAGCGTTGGGCAATAAATGCCGCCACATTAATTTAATATTGGGCACACCCAAAGCTTGCGCAGAACGCACATATTCCATGCTTCTGCTCTTCAAAAATTCGGCGCGTACATAATCAGCCAGCCCCATCCAGCCAAACATCGACAGCAGGATAATTAATAATGTAATGCTGGGTTGGAAAATCGAAGAGAAAATAATCAGCAAATACAGCTCTGGCATACTGCCCCAAACTTCCATAAATCGCTGCAACAGTAAATCAACTTTGCCCCCGAAAAAGCCTTGCACCGCGCCTGCAATAATCCCGAGCACAGTCGCAATAATCGTGAGCACAAAACCGAATAATACCGACAAACGAAATCCATACAGTAAGCGCGCAAACACATCGCGCCCATGATCATCTGTGCCCAATATATTAGCGCGGGAGGGCGGGGCAGGATTGGGGGCGGCGGTGTTGTAATTAATCGTGTCGTAAGAATAGGGATTGAGCGCGTACACAATCCAATTGCCGTTCTGTGCCAGCCGTTGCTGGATAAAACTGTCTTTGTAATCGGTGGGCGTGTCAAAACTGCCGCCGAAGGTGGTTTCTGGATAATCGCTTAAAATTGGGAAGTAATAATGCTGCTGGTAATAAATAATTAAGGGCTTGTCGTTGCTCCACACTTCGGCAAACAAGCTGAGCACAAATAAAATACTGAAAATCCATAAACTGTAATAGCCGCGTTTATTGGCTTTGAAACTGAGCCAACGGCGTTGGCTTGATGTGAGCACAGTGTTCATCAGTCGCGTGCCTCAAATTGGATACGGGGGTCAATCAGCACATAGCTTATATCTGAAAGCAGTTTGGCGAATAAGCCCATCAGGGTAAAAATATACAGCGTGCCCAAGACCACGGGATAATCGCGTTTAATCACCGATTCATACGATAACAAGCCCAATCCATCCAGTGAAAAAATGTTTTCAATCAACAAGCTGCCTGTAAAAAACATGCCGATAAATGCAGAAGGAAAACTGGTGGCTAAGGGAATTACCGCATTGCGAAACACATGTTTATATAACACCGCATTGTCGCTTAAACCTTTGGCGCGTGCGGTGAGCACATATTGTTTCCGAATTTCTTCTAAAAAGCTGTTTTTAGTTAATAAAGTCATCACCGCAAAACTGCCCACCATCAGCGCAGTAATTGGTAACACCATGTGCCACAGATAATCCAAGATTTGTGAATACCACGGCAGCGTGTCCCAATGGTCCGAAACTATGCCGCGCAAGGGGAACACATTCCAAAAACTGCCGCCGCCAAATAGCACTAATAGGGTAATCCCTAACACGAAGCCCGGAATAGCATAACCCACTAAAATCAAGGTGCTGGTGAATACGTCAAATGGCGTGCCGTCGCGGATGGCTTTTTTAATACCCAAAGGAATACAGGTTAAATACGTGAGCAGAAACGACCATAAGCCTAGGCTTAAAGACACGGGCATTTTTGAAATGACTAATTCAACCACGGATTTATGGTGAAAATAACTGTTACCGAAATCGAAAGTGAGGTAATTCCACATCATCATGAAAAAGCGTTGGTAGGCAGGTTTGTCGAAGCCGTAAATGGCTTTTAACTCAGCCAAGCGTTGTTCATCTAGCCCTGTTGCACCTCGGTATAAACCTTGCGCCCCCGAACTGGCTTCGCCGCCTTCACGATGACGGAGTTGGCTCACCAATTGTTCGACAGGGCCACCGGGGACAAATTGGGTAACTGCAAAAGTAATCAACATCACCCCGAATAAGGTGGGAATCATCAGTAATAAACGTTTAA
>JBDLSS010000437.1:0-7390 GCA_039799345.1 Pseudomonadota bacterium | reverse complement strand
AAAGTGAAAATTAGCTTGTCAAACTTGTCAAAACAGAAAATAGAAAAAAAGTGGTAAACGTCAAAGTATATATAAGCTAATGTTCCTAAATAGAATAAACGATAATGATTAAGCCCTCCCCTCTTTAGGGGGTGGGGCGCAGTTAAAACTTAATTGATGACATGCCCTAGCAGGTCTTGAGTGCATCACAAAAAATTTTAGAATGAGTTCGCCTTTACAAAATTTTTTGACTAGACTTAACGCTCTAGCTGACAGTAATTGAGTTAAACATGATTGATTGGAATGAATTTGAGTTTGAAACCCAAGCAGTACGTGCAGGACAACATCGCACTGCCGAAGGGGAACACAGCGAAGCTTTGTTTTTAACCTCGAGCTTTGTCTTTGAAAATGCCGCTCAAGCCGCTGCCCGTTTTGGACATCGCGAAGAAGGCAATATTTATTCACGTTTCACCAACCCCACAGTGAATACTTTTGAACAACGTCTTGCGCTTTTGGAAGGAGGCGAACGTGCTATTGCCGCCGCTTCAGGTATGGCAGCGATTTTAAACACCTGTTTAGGTTTGCTGCGGGCAGGCGATCACATTGTTGCTTCACAAAGTATATTCGGAACGACGGTTATTTTATTTAAAAATATTCTCAGCAAATTTGGGGTAGAAACCACTTTTGTTCCCTTGGTCGATTACACAGCATGGGAACAAGCGATTAAACCCAATACCAAATTGTTATTTTTAGAAACGCCGTCCAACCCGCTCACCGAAATTGCAGATATTGCCCGCTTGGCGACGCTGGCACATCAAAATCAAGCTTATTTAGTAGTAGATAATTGTTTATGCACGCCTGCCTTGCAACGCCCTTTAAGTTTAGGCGCGGATATTGTGGTTCATTCCGCAACTAAGTATTTGGATGGTCAAGGACGCTGTTTGGGCGGGGCGGTGGTGGGCAAGCATGCCTTACTCGAAGATATTTATGCGGTGTTGCGTTCCTCGGGAGCAACTTTGAGCGCGTTCAACGCATGGGTGTTTCTCAAAGGCATGGAAACTTTAAGCCTGCGGATGCGTGCCCACAGTGAACATGCCTTGGCGATGGCACACTGGTTAAATGTGCAGCCACAAATCACCCAAGTGTATTACCCTGGTTTGGAATCTCATCCACAACACGCGCTTGCCAAAACTCAACAAAGTGGCTTCGGCGGTTTATTGTCGTTTGAAGTGGCGGGCGGTCAAGCGGCTGCGTGGCAATTAATTGATTCCACAAAATTGATTTCGATCACAGGTAATTTAGGCGACACCAAGAGCACCATTACCCATCCTGCGACCACCACGCACGGACGTTTAACTCCAGAAGAACGGGCAGGGGCAAATGTCAGTGATGGTTTAATTCGCTTGTCGGTGGGGCTGGAAAATGTAGGTGATTTACAAGCCGATTTAGCGCGGGGTTTGCGCAGTTTGTAAATACAAGGTTTCCGTTCAAAAATCTATTTCTCAGGGGAAACTTGGGGGAGGAGAGTCCCGAATTATTTTTTACCCCCTGTAACTGCACCCCTAAATCCCCTAAAGGTGACTTAAAACATAAACATCTTTAAGTTTTTAGCCCCCTTCAGGGGGTGGGGCGCAGTTAGAATCGACTTTAGGACTCTCCTCCCCCCCCTAGACACACAATTTATTTAATGTTTTAAGTCCCCTTTAGGGGATTTAGGGGCTTCTTTGAAGAGTTAAAAAATACTTTGAGACTCTTTTCAGGACTCGAAATATTTTTGAAAGGGAATGACAGATTTAAGCGATAATTATAATAGGTTGTTCTCCTTCAGCCAAACGCCGTGGTTTCCACAGTTTGACTAAACCCTTGTCATCGTCAAAGGCAACAATCCCATAACCACTTAATAACTGCGTGACACGCCCGCGTTGCCAAATCGCCCGCAAACTAGAAATGTCGCGTTCATCGGTCAGTCTTAATACCCCGATGTGTCCTTGTAGCGCGATATTTAAGGCACGACGCAAACGTGCACCCAAGGCTTCAGGATTGCGAATTTCTAAAAACTCACCGCCCTTGCCTAACATAATAGTATCCAAGAAGATTCCTTTTTCGACAGATTCACCTTCTGTCCCAAAAAATAGATGAGCTTTCTGAAAGTGTAGGCTGAGTAATTGATGTAGCCGTTTATGCGGTGACAGTTGATGCAGCAAGGTTTGATAATCATCGACACTACTGATAATTAGAGATATTTCTTGCTTTGCTGCATCAACATATAATCCCAGATTATCCACGACCAAATGCGCTAGGCTGTGGTAAGAGAATGCTCCCGTATCTGCACAAAAGTCATTGAGTACACGAATGCTATTTTGCAGTGTCTTTTCAGCCATTTAATACCTCCTTACTCATACCCGTTCAGGTGTTAACTAAATGTTACAATCCCTGTTTACAAGCATTTTCAGGACGGTACAGCACGCATTAACGTGGCTGATGTAACGCTTGAAAAGCCTGCATAAATTGGACTAATTCTTGAACCCCATGCTCGGGTATTGCATTGTAAATACTAGCACGCATTCCACCAATCACACGGTGTCCTGCAAGATTTAATAAATCTGCTTGCGTTGCCTGTTGTAAAAATTGCTTTTCCAAGGCTTCCGAGGGCAGAGTAAACGGAATATTCATCCATGAACGGTACGGCAGTGCAATCGGATTACGATAAAAACCACCCGAATGATCAATTGCCGTATACAAGGTATGTGCTTTGCGCTGATTTAAGCTAGCCATTGCACTCAATCCCCCTTGTGCTTTCAACCACTTAAATACTAATCCCGCAATATACCAACTGTAAGTTGGGGGAGTGTTGTACATGGAATCGTGTTCAGCATGGGTTTTATAATCCAACATAATGGGTGTTTCAAACTGCGCATGTCCGATTAAATCTTCCCGAATAATGACAATCACCAAACCTGCAGGACCGATGTTTTTCTGAGCTCCTGCATAAATTAAACCAAATTTACGGACATCAATCGGGCGCGATAAAATCGTGGATGAAAAGTCTGCCACGATGGGTACATCCCCCACATCGGGCACTTCATGAATTTCAACGCCGTTAATGGTTTCATTCGGGGTGTAATGAAAATAACATGCACTCGGATTACACTGCCAAGTTTCACGTGCGGGAACCGTGGTATATTTATCCGCAGCCCCATTGGCAACCACGTTGACCTTGCCATAACGCTGCGCCTCAGCAATCGCTTTTTGTGACCAAATGCCGGTGTCTAAATAATCGGCGGTGCCACCTCGCAATAAATTGAGAGGAATCATGCTAAATTGTGCAGAAGCACCGCCCTGTAAAAATAGAACTTTATAATTTTTAGGAATGGCGAGTAGTTCGCGCAAATCAGCCTCAGCTTGTTGCGCAATTGCAGTGAAATCCTTTCCTCGGTGGCTCATTTCCATCACAGACATGCCTGTTCCCTTCCAATCCATGAATTCGGATTGTGCTTGTGTCAACACAGCTTCAGGAAGGGCGGCAGGTCCTGCACTAAAATTATAAGGGCGTGACATTGATAAATTATCCTCTAAAATAAAAACCTTTAATAGGTTGTGAGATCAATATTTAAGCGTTATGACTTTGTATAAATTAATAAACCCGATAGTATAGATTAATTATAGTTAAATCTGCCTTGATATTTCGTACCTTGGAGAGCATTTCATCTTCAAATAGACTTAGAGACTTATTCAGAACTATGCACCTTCTCATTGTTAAAACCTCTTCATTGGGTGATGTGATTCACACCTTGCCCGCATTGACAGATGCCTTGTCTTATGACCCGACTTTAACCTGTGATTGGGTGGTTGAAGAGGCATTTGCAGAAGTACCCAGCTGGCATCCTGCGGTGATGCGTGTGTTGCCTGTGGCATTGCGGCGTTGGCGCAAACATCCATTGCAAATATGGAAAAATGGTGAATGGCAAGCCTTTAAGAATGCTTTACAAACAACTGACTATGATAAAATTATTGATGCACAAGGCTTAATAAAAAGTGCATTTTTAAGTTGTCAAACGACAGGAATACGTTATGGTTTTGACCGTGAGTCTGCGCGTGAAGGTTTGGCAAGTCTGGTCTATCAACACAAATTAAATATTGCTCAAGATATTCATGCAGTCACGCGGATACGGCGTTTATTTGCAGCAGCTTTAGACTATCCTTTGCCAGACACCCCACCAGATTATGGAATTATTCCACATTTTAGAGTTTCTCATAACACCACGCTGCCGAGCATCCTGTTATTACATGGCACAACTTGGGAAACGAAACACTATCCCGAACCCTATTGGGCCGAATTAACAGACTATATGGTGAGTGCAGGTTATGAAGTGCGTATACCGTGGGGAAATCCAGCGGAAAAACAACGTGCTGAATCACTGGCGGTGCGGCATCCTGCTCAAATTGCGGTGATTCCGAAAGGCGGTTTATACAATCTTGCCTTGGAGTTATTGCATACGAGGGCGGTGGTCGGTGTCGATACAGGCTTAGCACATTTGGCAGCCGCCTTGAAAATACCCAGTGTCACCTTATATGGTGCAACCAATGCTGCAAAAACGGGCACATTTGGGGAAAATCAGCTACATTTACAAGCGGCTTATCATTGCTCACCTTGTTTGAAAAAACACTGTGGACATCATGAAACGCTGGCGGTGATGCCACCTTGTTATCGCAGTCTCCCCCCAAGTAAAGTTTGGCAAACTTTACAATCCTTATTGCATCCCCAAGGCGAATAGATTTTTTTGGCGATGAGAAATAGCAAGTCTTGAGTCCCATGTGCTTAAGGACTGGCAGCATTGCCAATCCTTAAATTTCCCATATTGCACTATCTGATTTTAGATAATCTCTTAGAAGTGAGAAACAGTTAAGGATGTTAGCCGTTTCTTGTCTAAATCAGAATTCACAGGAGGAGGGTTTAATCCTGCTTAATTCGGGTAATTCTATCAATCCTGATTCAGATAATCCTGAGTTCTTTAGCACTACCAATCCCTTTAATTTGGATCAAGCAATACCCGCACTGCTTCCAGTTTGTTATTTTTTTGAATCACTTCATAAGAAACCGCCTGCCCCTTACGTACGACTTTAGATGTACCTTCAATCATGCTGACATGAAAAAAGATTTGTTCGGGTTCATCGGGGTCGGCGGGTTTGATAAAACCAAAGCCTGAATGTGGGTTAAACCATTTAACCTTGCCTTGATGTAATTTTGTGGCTGCAACACAGCTCAAACTGAACAAAAGCATCATCAATATCAGATAAATCCTCCTCCAGCAGTCCTGCGATTTCATTTTGTCACCACCCTCGGAATTTGTAAGTTGTGCAATGCCCAGCGTGGCGTAGCATTAAATCCCAACGCCGCCCGCTCACCCGCTGCCAAACGACAACACCCTGCATAAGCAATCATTGCCCCATTATCAGTACAAAACTCAGGACGTGGATAAAAAACTTTTACTTTCATGCTGTTGGCAAGTGCGGATAATTGTTGACGTAAACGTTGATTTGCGCCCACACCGCCTGCAATCACTAAACGGGTCAAATGGGTTTGCTGCAAAGCCCGACGACATTTAATCACCAAGGTGTCCACGACCGCATCTTCAAAAGCGCGGGCAACATCAGCACGGGTTTGTTCATCTTGCGAAGCTTGGGCTTTCCATGTCGTCATCACCTGCGTTTTTAAACCGCTAAAGCTAAAATCTAAACCTTGACGATTCACCATCGGGCGTGGAAATGTAAAACGGGTCGGATCGCCCTGTGTTGCCAAATTTGCCAACACCGCGCCTCCGGGATAACCCAAGCCTAATAACTTGGCAGTTTTATCAAAAGCCTCGCCCGCCGCATCGTCCACGGATTCTCCTAAAATTTGATACTGTCCCAAACCTAACACTTTGATTAATTGGGTATGTCCCCCCGAAACCAGTAATGACAGAAAGGGAAATTTTGGAGCAGGGTCTTCGAGCATTGCCGCCAATAAATGCCCTTCTAAATGATGTACGCCAATTGCAGGCACACCATAAGCCCACGCCAAACTACGCCCCACTGCCGCGCCGACCAATAACGCACCGACTAAACCTGGTCCTGTGGTGTAAGCAATCCCATTTAATTGTTGGGGCAAGGTTTCGGTGGCGGTCAAAACTTCACGCACTAAGGGCAAAATTTTACGAATATGATCACGAGAAGCCAATTCAGGAACAACACCGCCATATTGCGCATGAAGTTCTACCTGACTGTATAAGCGATGAGCTAATAAGCCTTGTTCCAAATCATAAACTGCAACACCTGTTTCATCACAAGAAGTTTCAATTCCTAATACACGCATATCTTTTTCCATTTCAATTAGCTAGATTGAGAAAAGTATAGCAACCTTAAGTGTTTGCGTCATGTAAACCTTATAATAATGCTATGTTATTTGGCGATTATCTGCGTTATTATTTTCGGCTTTGTCATCAAGCTGAGAAAAATATCAAGTATTCCTTGATTATCCTAAGAAAATTATTGCGTAATCTTTGGTTTTATCATGATTCAGCTAAACCTTATGTTTTTCAAAAATAGATATACAAGAGTAGCGGTTTTGCTTATGCTTTAAACAAAGCTTTTCCCTTCCTAAACTTGCACACTCAACGCTTAGGCATACCACTTTGCAAAACGATGGCGCATGCTGCAATGAATGATTTTTTTATGCAAAGTACAAGCTTACTCAGTGTTTTAAATTTTGAAACACAGTGGCTCGCTCATAATCCTGCATGGCAAGCATGTTTTACCCATGATTTGCCGCATGCCTCAGTGTTTTGCTATGTGCACCCCGCCGATCAAGTCGCGCTGGGTGAGGCATTGCAGGCTTTGATGAAAACTAAAGTCACCTTTCAACGGCTCAATCTGCGTTATCAAACCCTCAATCGTGGTTATCAATGGGTGCAATGGGAGCTCAATGCGCACAGTCAGGGCGCACGACTTTATCTCACCGCACAGTTGCTGGATATGCCCAGCGAAATCACTGCTTATCATCATTTACTCACACATTTGCCGTTTGCAGCCGTGATTACCGATTTAACAAGTTATCCGCTCAGTATTAATTCTGCCTTTTCGCAGATGCTGGGTTATGAATTATCCGAGCTGCAACAGTTGGGATTTAAAAAAATAACCCATCCTGAAGATACAGTTTTCGAGCAGACACAATTCGACAGTTTGGTGCAGCGCAAACACCATTTTTTTCAGCTTGAAAAACGTTATTTGCATAAAGATCAGCATGCACTGTGGGGACAGATCACAATTTCCACACTGGATGATCTCCAAGGACAAGCAAGTTACTTTTTAATTCTGATTGAAAATATTAACACCCGAAAATCCATCGATGAAACCTTGCGCCGCCGTGAAG
>JBDLSS010000436.1:0-3553 GCA_039799345.1 Pseudomonadota bacterium | reverse complement strand
TAAATCCGTTCGATGTGTATCATTTGTATAATCCTGATAATTATTATAGATAATTTGGCTCTCTTCTTTTAGGATTTACGCAATTGAATCGGTAAGTCTTTGATTATACTCCCTCGTTCCCAAACTCTGTTTCAATGCCATTAAGTTAAGGGTCAGTACGGCGAAGCTGGTGCAGGTTTGTAACCTGCACCGTAACGTTTCAGCTTATTCTGATGTTCTTAAACGTTCCAGTAAAAACCTGTAGTTTGGGTTGCCAGCGGCAACCACAACGAAAATGTGGAATGCAAAAATACAATGCTTGGGGAAGTTTAGGGTAATGTTGGGTTGCCGATGGCAACCCAAGCTACTGCGTAATTCCTAAATTGTTCAACGATGATTTTTATCCTAAACAAAACTAAATTTTAACCAAATAAGCAGCGCGTCATAGACCGTGCGATTTGGAACTTTGTACAGCTTTATGAGGGTGTACGCTTGTTTTAAGCAGTTTCATGTTCCCAAATACGCAGCCAACACCTGCGGATGTTGCTGAATTTGTGCGGGCGTGCCTATCGCAATCACTTCGCCGTGGTCTAAAACAATAATATGTTGTGAAATTTCCATCACTAAACGCATATCATGCTCAATTAACAAAATACTGAGCTGGCTTTGCGCACAAAGTCGTTGCAACAAGCGACTTA
This sequence comes from Pseudomonadota bacterium, assembly GCA_039799345.1. Classification (GTDB taxonomy): domain Bacteria; phylum Pseudomonadota; class Gammaproteobacteria; order Beggiatoales; family Beggiatoaceae; genus JAQTYU01. The sequence continues at coordinate 2,876 of JBDLSS010000436.1, read as the reverse complement.
AATCCGCAGTTTCTTGAGGATTCAAACCCGCCGCAGGTTCATCTAAACACAGTAGTTGTGGGCGTGTACATAAAGCTCGGGCAATTTCTAAACGGCGTTGTTGTCCATAAGACAGTTCTGCGGCTAATTTATTTAAATACGGCGTTAATTCAAAGAAATCTAACCAATACCGTGCAATTTCCAAAGCGGTGCGTTCGCTATTCACATAAGCTTTGGTATTAAACAAGCCACTGAATAAATTACCTTTTAATTTAGTATGTTGCGCTACTAATAAATTTTCCATCACACTCATTTGTTGAAATAAACGAATGTTTTGAAACGTCCGCGCCACCCCTAAATGATTCAACACATGCGAACCACCAAAAAGCCGCGCCTGTAAACTTTGTAACCAGCCTAGATCACGGCTTAACAAACGTGGGTTCAACAAACCACATAATTCCGAAGTTTGCCGCGCCCCGTGCAGGAAAATTTTGCCCTCACGCGGGCGATAAAATCCCGTGACACAGTTAAACAAGGTGGTTTTTCCTGCGCCATTTGGACCAATGAGCGCACTGATTTGGTTGCGAGGAATTTGGAAATTGACCTGATTGAGCGCGACAATGCCGCCAAATTCAATGCTTAAATTTTCCACGCGAAGAATCGGATTCATGCTGCGCCCTCGAATTGGCGGCGTTGCAAACTGATAAAACCTCGGGGTCGCCACACCATCATCAACACCATCAAACCACCAAATAAAACAATGCGATACTGTGAAAATTCGCGCAACACTTCGGGCAATAAAGTCAGCACAATCGCCGCCAACACCACGCCTAAAGTTGAACCCATGCCGCCGAGCACCACGATTGCCAAAATTAGCGCGGATTCAAAAAATGTGAAGGAAGTCGGGTTGATGAAACCTTGTTGCGCGGCAAAAAATACGCCAGCCACACCGCCGACCATTGCGCCCATGCTGAAGGCGGAGAGTTTCACCGTCACAGGATTAATGCCCAAAGAGCGACAGGCAATTTCATCTTCGCGCAAAGCCTCCCACGCCCGCCCAATCGGCAAACTGCGTAAACGATTTAAAATGAAAATCATCGCGCACACCACCAAAAACAGCACCAAATATAAGAACCAATAGCGGTAGGCGGTGGAATAGGCAACGCCTAAATATTCGTGAATCGGCACGCCGCCCGCTTTGGCAATGCGGGTGAATTCAAAGCCAAATACTTGTAAAGTCGGGACTTGTACGCCATTGGGACCGCCGGTGACTTCTATCCAATTGGTTAAAATCAGGCGGATGATTTCCCCAAATCCTAAGGTGACAATCGCTAAATAATCGCCATGCAAACGCAGCACGGGAAAACCTAATAACACCCCGCACAAGGCTGCAATCGCGGCGGCGACAGGGATTGCGCCCCAAAATCCCAGCCCAAAATATTGCCCACCCAGCGCGAAGGTGTACGCGCCGACCGCATAAAACGCGACAAAGCCCAAATCTAATAAGCCCGCCAAGCCAACCACGATATTTAAACCCAAACCCAGCAACACATAAATTAAGGCAAGAATCGCGGTGTTTAAACCGTAATTGCTTAATGTAAACGGCAAAACCAGCCCGAACACAAATAAAGCGAGCAATATCCAGCGGCGTTGTGGAAGAACCCACGGAATAAAACGCGGGCGGTCTTCGCGGTGAATTAAGCGTTTCACCCATTGGCGAGAATGATAGGTGTGCAGCGCGTAGGAAAAAATAAAACGCCCTAACATCACCATGCCTGCCAATAAAAACGGCACATGTAAGCGGGCGTTAAAACTGTAATTTTCGGCTAAAGCGATGCCTGTCATTGGGAGAAATAGCAGCAATGCCAACACTCCGACGAGAGCGGCATCTTTCAAGGCGTGTTTTAAGTGCATCAAACTTTTTCGACCTCAGGCTTGCCCAATAAACCGCTGGGACGGAAAATCAGGAAAATCACCAACAGGCTAAACGCGAACACGTCTTTGTAATCGCTGTTTACCAAACCTGCAAACAAGGATTCACTCACGCCTAAAATAATCCCGCCCAACATCGCGCCCGTCAACGAGCCAATTCCACCCAAAACGGCTGCGGTGAAGGCTTTCACGCCCATCACAAAGCCGATGTTGAAATCAAATGAACCATAATTCATGGTGACTAATAAACCCGCCACCGCTGCCATCGCTGAGCCAATCACGAACACTAAGGAAATTACGCGGTCGGTATTAATCCCGAGAATTTCTGCCATGCCACGATCTTGTTGGGTGGCACGACAGGCTTGCCCAAACGCGGTGTGTTGAATAATGAAATTCAACGCCACCATGCTACACAGCGCGATAATGAGAATTAACACTTGAATATTGCTGATTTGTACGTTATTCACCGCGTCCCCAAAACGGGTCACGCCTTCAATAAACGTCGGAATGCCTTTGGTTTTCGCGCCTTGGGTGAGCACGGCATAACTTTGCAACATCAAAGAAATCCCAATCGCAGAAATCAGCGGGGCAAGGCGCGGGGCATCGCGCAGCGGACGGTAGGCGAGACGTTCAATCACCCAGCCATACAGCGCGGTCATGCTCATGGCAACGCCTAAAGTGAGCAAAATCAAGACTAAAGGAGATTGAATGCCCCAATAGACTAAAACCGCTAACACAATCGTGCTCAAATACGCGGAGAGCATGTAAATTTCACTGTGGGCGAAATTAATCATGCCCATGATGCCATAAACCATGGTGTAGCCGACGGCGATTAGCCCGTAAATTGCGCCGAGCACCACGCCGTTGACTAATTGTTGTGCGAGAATATACACATTCATTGCAGCGACTTACGGCGCGACTTCGGCGTATTTTCCGTTATTATCCCATTGATACATCACGTAATC
>JBDLSS010000435.1:0-3035 GCA_039799345.1 Pseudomonadota bacterium | reverse complement strand
GCGACAGGATTACTGGGCATGAAATTTTGCTGCGTCATGGTCGCGGTGACTTGTGCCTGTGCATTGATATAAGGGCCGCCCGCATGAAGATTCGCAGTGGTGTCCACTTTGACGGTGTCGCCCAAATGGAATAACTCATGGTTTAAAGTCGTGCGCACACGGAAAGGCGAGGGTGTGAAATCGCTGACCAAAACCCGTATCGGTGACCATTGCTCTTGGGTGAAACTGGCTTTCAAATTGAAGTGATACCAGCCCACGGGCGCATTTTGTGCAGTTTGAAACTCGCCTGCAAACGTGCCAAATTCAGACAGTTTCATGTCTTTAATTTCATGCACGGTTTTGCCTGTGGGGTCAACCACTGCCAATTGATAAGAAGAATTTGGCGGCAATACAAAGGTTTGATTACTTTGGTCGCGCACGAAAAGTTTATATTGAATAGTGTCACCGACTTTATAAACACCTTGTGCGGTCATGCCCCAAGTATGAATATGTCCATATTGCTTTTGCAATTGCGGGTAAAAACTGTAACTTTGTCCCAACTCATATAAATTGACTTGAAACTCATTATCCAAAGGCAACAAAGCAATGTCTTCGCCTTTTTGGCAACGTACAAATAAGTGCTGAGCATTGCGCCCATAGCTTTGTAAAAATCCCAGTTGTGGGTCTAGGCTTTGTGTACCTGCCAACATGGCTACCCCATTAGAATCTGTCACCGCAGTTGCCAATGGCGCGGCAGCAGGATTACTCGGTAAATAGCTGTCGGTATAAATACTGACATCCACGCCCGCGACAGGAGCACCCGTGGCGAGATCAGTGACCCAAATTAAACTGTTGTGATGCCCCAGTTTAACTTGTACACCAAAGGGGGTAATTTGACTAAAAAAGTGTATATTTCCATTAGTTACCCCCCAACAATCGTTATCGTTATTATTCACGACAGGCGTGCTACGAATACAACCTTGCACAATCCCTGATTTAGTGGGTAATAATTGCCGCACGCCTAAAGGAATTTTATAGGCAATATCTTGTAATTTCTGGAGCTTAACTTCCTTGTTTTGTATGCCTAACCAACCTTGGGGCGTGAACAAACGATATTCCAAATTCAGCTTGTTCAAATTGGTAACGTAAATCGGCAATTCACTGTCGACATTCTTTTCTAACACGGAATTTTCGTGTTCAAATACCAGATTAGGCGGACGGTGATCGGTGGCAAATTGCATTGCCACATTATTTTCTAAAGTGCGCCCAAACTCATCTTGTAAGTCTTTCGCATTCACTTTAAGCTGATAATTTTGATAGCCTTTTAACAATTCAGGCAAACCAATATGGTATTCTTTATCTTTGGTATATTCCTCACGTAAATGCGAGTATTCACTGCCTGTAATCCGTTCCCAAGGATCATAATCCGTACGCCCGCCTGCCAAATCTGGAATTAATCCAAAGGCTTTTTTCAAAGCGTTCGCATTAACGGGAGAGGAAAACAACAAGGCGATTTGATGCAGCGGATTACAGCGAGTTTGTTGTGCAAGCTTATCTTTTGGCGTGATTTTGACAGGCTCACCTTTGAGACTGGTGCAACTGATACCGAGAAATTTAAATTCGTTGGGGAAAGTTTCTAAACTTAATAAAGCGCGGTCTTCAATCCCTGTTTCTGTCCCCAAAGTGGACATTAAACCCGATTCAATCATAAGTTGCGCGGTATTGGCGGCGGGTAAGGGACTTTTAGGGCTGATTAACCATGCGTTTGCAAACTCAGGGAGCGGTGCTTTTTCAGCTGGTTTTTTAGCAGGCGCGGTTTGTTCGCCTTCTTCTCCTTCACTTTCTTCTTGATCATTGACTGCTTTTAAAGTGACAGCCATGCGTTGTCCGTTAGCACGTTGAAAGAAAATATGTTTTTCAACGGATTCGCGTGTTACATTTTGGTTAAAACTGACCCGTACTTCTGGCGAACTCGGCCCATACCATTGTGAAAAATGGGTATAGCCCACGGTAGGACGTTGCGTAATAAATTCATAATTTAGCGCAACTTTTAGGGTCTCTTTACTCTCGGTCATGATGCCGGGATTGACCGTGATTTGATAGCGGGTTGCCAATTTAAGCGCGTTTTTTTCATTCAGTTCGCAGGCAAGTGCCGAAGTATTCAACCATCGCCATTCGCATTGGGTTGCGGGGGTGATAGTAATTGGAATTTCGGTAGCGGTGCGATCCATTTTGCCGACAGGCACAACGGGTTGATTAAATTGAAAGACGATTTGTCGCCCAACGGGAACATCTTTTCCTTCGGGGGTGACGCGCAAAATTTCTAAGACTTTGGGTTTATTTGCTTCTGCTGAGTCGAATGCACCAAAGCTCGCAGGCGGCAGCAGGGCATGGGTACTCAGTAATAGAAATAGCACCAAGAGACGTGTTTTACTCATTATCATTCTCACGATGAAATTAGGGTGTATAAAGCACAGTATGCACGCTTTTAAGGGAAGTATTTCGCGAACATCTGTTCAAACAGCGTTAAGCACCACGATATTAAACCAGTTACATAAGATTATGTAGGGGAGTTTGGCGTATTTATCTAGTACTTTTTTTCTATTCGCAGTAAATACATTGAGATATATACGTGAATTTGGAGTTATTCTTGCATGTAATTTGAGTGAATAGAGGTCAAATTAGCTTAGGACGTGTCATCAATTAAGTTTTAACTGCGTCCCGACCCCCTAAAGAGGGCTAAACCTTAAAACCAGTCCCTAAATCCCCTAAAGGGGACTTAAAATACTAAACATTTAGGCGTTACGCAGTTGTCTCGCTCCCGCGTAGGAACGAGACAAAAAAATCAAAGAGTTATGAATTCAACTGCGTAACTCCTAAAACATTAAATAAATTATTTGTGTTTAGCCCCCTGTAGGGAGGGCTAAATCATTAATGGTTATTTACTTTAAGAGCAATAGGTTACATACACTTTGCTATTTATCACTGTTTTTCTATTTTCTGTTTTGATAAGTTTGACCAGCTAATTTTCTCTTTCGTGAAAATTACAGGGCTGT
>JBDLSS010000434.1:0-6863 GCA_039799345.1 Pseudomonadota bacterium | reverse complement strand
ATTATTGTCGATGCAGGCGTGGGTACGGCTTCAGATGCCGCAGTGGCGATGGAGTTGGGTTGTGCGGGCGTGTTGATGAATACCGCGATTGCGGGTGCAAAAAATCCTGTGTTGATGGCTTCTGCGATGCGTAAAGCAATTGAAGCAGGGCGCGAGGCTTTTCTTGCAGGGCGCATTCCACGCAAACGTTTTGCAAATGCGTCTTCACCTGTGGATGGTTTATTTTTTTAGGATTTTTTGAAGTACAATTGACTTAATTTTTATTATCATCAGAATTCGGTCGCTTTTTCTCGTTCCCGATTTCTACGTCACTTCGATTACTGGAAGCGTAGAACAAAACTCAATGCTGCTTTACCCTACAAGGGGTGAGATGTAACCTCACTCACATCCCACTGTTTAAGCCACATAGCTATCTACATATCTTTAATAACTTTTTGTAAATCAATATGTTACCAAATTTTCCGAATTTGTTAATTTACTTAAAAATCAAATAGTTATGGGATTTATGTAGATAGCTATGGTTTAAGCCGCCTGAAACCTCGCAATAATTAATTCTAATAACTGTTGTGCCAACAAAGTTTTAGTGTTCCGCGCTAATTCGATTTCACCGTCCTTCCACAACACGGTTAGCGCATTTTCCAAACTGTCAAAACCCGTGCCCTCAACTCCAACCAAATTCGCGGCAATCATATCCAGTTTTTTACGCACTAATTTATCCCGTGCATACGCTGCCACTGCCTGAGTTTCTGCGGCAAAACCTACGGTAAAAGGCGGTTGCGGTAAGGCTGCCACTTGCGCAAGAATATCGGTGGTTTTTGCTAACTCAATCAGCATTTCATCGGCTTTTTTCTTAATTTTTTGCGTCGCCATTTCAGCCGCCCGATAATCTGCCACCGCCGCCGCACTGATAAAAATATCGCAATCCTGAACTTTCGCCATGACGGCTGCTAACATCTGTTGAGCACTGTAAGCAGGAATCAACTGCACCCCCAAAGGCGCAGCAAGATTCACAGGACCACTGACTAAAAACACCTCAGCCCCCGCATCACGCGCCGCCTCAGCCACCGCATAACCCATGCGCCCCGAACTGCGATTGCTAATAAAACGCACGGGGTCTAAATCTTCACGGGTTGGCCCTGCGGTGACCAGCACCCGTTTCCCCGACAACTTGCCGCGTAAGGGACTGAATGCACTTTGAATGCGTTGTAACAATTCCGCAGGTTCTAACATCCGTCCCGCGCCCACATCGCCACAGGCTTGCGAACCGACCGCAGGTCCCCAAATTTGAATTCCATATTCTTGCACGCGCTGACAATTGGCTTGTACGGCGGGGGCTTTCCACATTTGCTGATTCATCGCAGGGGCGATGCAAATCGGTGCAGCTGTGGCAAGACATAAAGTGCTTAATAAATCATTGGCATGTCCGTGCGCCAAACGTGCAATAAAATCTGCTGTCGCGGGCGCAATGAGGATCATATCTGCCCAACGTGCCAGTTCAATATGTCCCATCGCAGCTTCTGCATCGACATCCAGCAAAGTGGTTTGCACCCGATTTCCAGAAACTGCTTGAAACGTCAGTGGGGTGATAAATTCAGTGGCGGCGGGAGTCATTGCAACCCGTACTTGTGCGCCATGATCACGGAGGCGGCGTACTAATTCGATACATTTGTAGGCAGCAATTCCGCCCGTTATTCCTAAAAGAATATGTTTATCAAATAGTTGAATCATTATTAATATTCTCAGTCATTGGTTTCATGCAGCATTTATATTGACAGCCTTCGAATTCTAAATCAAAGTCCTTAGGTTTTAAAAATCCAGCGGTTTTAAATTAACCATACAACATACTTAATATTTAGGTTATTCTTCTTTTCTGATGATTAAAATTAACTTAAGTTAATTTATTTCTAATTTATGTGGCGTACACTCAAATCAAAATTAGAGCTAAAACACAACCCAAGGAGAACGCTATGTATTCGACTGAACATCATGATTTACACCATGAATTTCCTGAATTCAAAGAAAAAATTCATGAGCTTAAAGTGAGTAATCCCCACTTTGAACGCATGTTTGAAGAATACCACAAGGTTGACAAAGAAATTCGGCGTATTCTCCAAGAAATTGAAAAAGCTTCCGATGTTTATCTTGAAAACCTCAAGAAGACGCGCTTACATTTGAAAGATGAAATGTATTTGATGCTACAGGCAGGCTAATCGGTTTAAGCCAGATGATGAACGGGGCAGCTATGCTGCCCCGTTTGTATTTCGCTGACTACATCCTCCGAAAGCAAACAATTTATTAATATTAAGCGTAACAGTTACGCAGTTAAAACACGAATTCTTTTATTTACAATAAGTTAGCATTGTGCACTGCACAATCGTGTTTTTTGAAAAATCAAAGGGTTATGGATTTAACTGCGTAACTCCTGTCAAACTCAGGTTAATTTAGCCTATTTTTTACTAAAAAATGGCTTTAAAATCCGCAAAATTTCAATATTCCCCGCAAAATCTAAAGCCGTAAAATCATCTTGGTTTTTCATACTAAAATCTGCACCATGCGTCAATAAAGTCTTGACCACCGCCGTTTTGCTGGCAGAAGCCGCATACATCAAACAAGTCACGCCCGTGGTATTTTGATGATTAATATCAACGCCCGCCTTAATCAATGCCTCAATCATCGGAACATTGTCCCGAAAACACGCAAACCACAAACAATTATTACCGTCCGAATTTTGCTGATTCACATCGAACACCTTTAAAGCCAGCAATTCATTCGCCACCGCCATTTCATCTTGCATAATCGCAGCAGCAAGCGCGTGATTACCCTTTCCATCAAGCTGACTCCAATCATTGGAATCATAAGCATTTTTCGCCAACCATTCTAAACTTGTCGCTTGTAAACTCATCTTAATAATCCTATGTTAATCTCCGTGACAAGCCGCTATTTTACCCATATTCTGTACGGCTTACGCAATATTCGACACTGGTATTCTTTTCATAAAGCTACTAATATATACGTTAATCCGCATATAGAGATATTCATATTAATTATGTCCCCAGAAATTTTATTTCGCGCCCTGTCCGATGAAACCCGTTTACGTTGCGTGATGCTGGTGTTACAACATGGCGAGTTGTGCGTGTGCAATCTCACTGAAGCTTTGAAATTATCCCAACCCAAAATTTCCCGCCACCTTGCCACGCTGAAAGCCGCTCGTGTGTTACAAGATCGCCGCGAAGGCGTGTGGGTACATTATCGTTTACACGCGCAACTTCCCGTTTGGGCATTAACGGTATTGCAGCAAACCCTGTGCGGCATTCAAGCCCGAGAACCGTTTCTCAGTGACAGCCTGAATTTAAAAAATACACCTGAAACGGTCATGCTCTGTTCCATCACCAAGTAAAAATCATGTCAACGAAACTGTTTTTAAAACTAAGCGGCGCGTTGCTGCTGTGGATTGCAGTGTATTTCAATCTGCAAACTGCCACCGATTGGCTGGTTTATGACTTACTCGGTCTGTCAAAAACCGAACATTTCAGCGCGGCATTTGCCTTTTTCATTTTTGAAACACCCAAAGTTTTACTCTTACTCACGCTGATTATTTTCTTGATGGGCGTGATTCGCTCGTTTTTCACTCCAGAATCCACCCGCGCCGTGTTGGCAGGAAAAGCGAATTTACCCAGTCATATTTTGGCGGCATTGCTCGGCGTAGTCACGCCGTTTTGTTCCTGTTCCGCAGTGCCTTTGTTTATTGGGTTTTTAACCGCAGGCGTGCCCTTGGGGGTGACCTTCGCATTTTTGATTTCTGCACCGATGGTCAATGAAATCGCGCTGGGTTTATTGTTCAGTTTATTTGGCTGGAAAATCGCGGGCTTGTATTTAACGATGGGGCTGCTCACCGCAATTATTTCAGGCTATATCTTGGGCAAGTTGGGCATGGAGCAATATGTAGAAGCTTGGGTTTATAAAATTCCCCCGATGGACGATAACCCCGAAACGGGTTTAACCGCCGCCGAGCGCGTGGATTTAGGCGTGCAAGCCGTGGTCGAAATCGTAGGCAAAGTCTGGCTGTATGTGTTGCTGGGGATTGCTGTCGGCGCGGGCATTCATGGCTATGTGCCTGAAAACTTTTTGGCTTCACTGCTCGGCGCAACTTGGTGGTCTGTGCCCTTGGCGGTGATTGTCGGCATTCCGATGTATTCCAATGCCGCTGGGATTATCCCTATTGTGCAAGCTTTACTCGCCAAAGGGGCAGCCTTGGGCACGGTGCTGGCATTTATGATGGCTGTCACTGCCTTATCGCTGCCCGAAATGATTATTTTACGCAAAGTGCTTAAAGTGCGTTTAATCGTGACGTTTATCAGCATTGTCGCGTTGGGCATTTTGATGGTGGGCTATTTATTTAACGCAATTATGTGAGGCTAAGATGTACAACATTATCGTTTATGGACCTGGATGTGCGAATTGCAGCAACACGGAAAAGTTAGTTCGCCAAGTGTTGACCGAATTAGATGTGCCTTTCACTTTGGAAAAAGTCACGGATTATCAAGCAATGGCGGAAGCAGGAATTATGTCCACGCCCACGGTGAAATTGAATGGGCAAGTGATGAGTAAAAAAGCCAAAGTGCCCACCGTCGATGAAATTAAAACGTGGGTAGGAAAGGCGTAATGAGTGTGCAATGTGAAATTACCCAACAACATTTGAGCGGCAATGACCCGCTGGGATGGTTTGGGCGATATTTAAGTCTGTGGGTTTTATTGTGCATTGGCGCGGGGATTGGCTTGGGAAATCTATTCCCCAGTCTATTTGCTTTGCTCAGCCGTTTAGAAATCAGCCATGTGAATTTAGTGGTTGCAGTGCTGATTTGGATCATGATTTACCCGATGATGGTGAATGTAGATTTCAGCTCACTGAAACACATTGGTGAACGTCCCAAAGGTTTAATCATCACTTTAACCGTGAATTGGTTAGTGAAACCGTTCACGATGGCATTATTGGGCTTTGTATTTTTCAAATTGTTATTCGCCGCATGGATTACGCCCGAAAATGCCAAACAATACACCGCAGGCTTGATTTTATTAGGTTCTGCGCCCTGCACTGCAATGGTATTTGTGTGGAGTCAGCTCACCAAAGGCGACCCCACGTACACGCTGGTGCAAGTCACAGTCAATGATTTAATTATGATTTTTGCCTACGCGCCGCTGGTGGCAGTACTGCTGGGCATCAGTGATATTCATGTGCCGTGGAAAACTTTATTGCTGTCGGTGTTGTTATATGTGGTCATTCCTTTAGTGCTGGGTTATATCACCCGTAAAGTTTTATTAAAACAGGGAGATAGCCAAAAATTAACCCATTTCACCGACACACTCAAACCGTGGACAATTATCGGCTTGTTGCTGACCGTGGTTTTATTATTTGGTTTCCAAGGCAAAACCATTTTGCAACAGCCTCTCGTGATTGTGTTAATTGCAATTCCGCTGATTATTCAAAGTATTGGCGTAGCAGCTATAGCCTATTTTTGGGCAGCGCATTGGAAAGTTGCCGCGAGTATTGCCGCGCCCGCTGCCTTAATTGGCTCGTCAAATTTCTTTGAATTGGCGGTGGCGGTTGCCATCAGTTTATTTGGATTGGAATCGGGCGCGGCATTGGCGACGGTGGTCGGGGTGCTGGTCGAAGTGCCTGTGATGTTATTAATTGTGCGTTGGATTAACCGTCAAGCAGTGGTAGGGAACTAAAATGGTGCAACGAGTATTAATTTTATGTACGGGTAATTCTGCGCGTTCACAAATGGCAGAAGCTTTATTACGGGCTTTGGGCGGCGATAAATTTGAAGTCTTTAGTGCGGGCACTGCGCCCAAAGGTTTGCATCCTTTGGCGGTGGCAGCAATGCAAACTTATCATTTAGATATTTCCCAGCAAACCAGCAAGCATTTAGATCAGTTTTTAGGGCAAGATTTTGATTTTGTCATCACCGTGTGTGACAACGCCAATGATAATTGTCCCGTATTTTCAGACAAAACTAAACGCTTGCATTGGAGTTTTCCTGACCCTGCGGCGGTGGAAGGTTCTGAAGAAGTACGCTTACAAGCGTTTTTAGACGTGGCGGCAGCCTTGCAACAACAGCTTAAAACTTGGGTGGCAAGTTTGAAAGTCTGAACTATAATTCACACGGTTAGCTGGGTTTAAACACTTAAGCTAATTGTGTAAATTATGCTAAAGTTTACTAATAATCCCCGCAGCACGCCGTTGTTTTTAATATCAAGAACTTTAGGATAATCAAATGATTAAAATACTATTCGTCTGCATGGGTAATATTTGCCGCTCACCCACCGCAGAAGGCGTATTTCAGAAATTATTAGATGAATCAGAATTGAAACAACAGATTACACTAGACTCCGCAGGAACGCATGGTTACCACATCGACGCAGCACCAGACAGCCGCTCTCAGCAAGCAGCCCTAAAGCGCGGAATTGATTTAAGCCACTTACGCGCACGTCAGGTCACTGGCGAAGACTTTGAAAAGTTTGATTATATTTTAGCGATGGACGCGGATAATCTCGCGTGTTTAGATAAGAACTGCCCGAAACAATATAAACACAAACTGCATTTATTTTTGTCATTCGCCCCCCACATCAAACAGCGCGAAGTGCCTGATCCCTACTACGGCGGAGTCACAGGATTTGATCACGTCTTAGATTTGACAGCAGCAGCGAGTCAGGGATTGTTAGCGAAATTACGCCAACAATTACAAGGCGGGGCTAAAACTTAACGTCCGCGATAAGTGATGCGACCTTTCGTGAGATCATAAGGCGTGAGTTGCACAGTAACCTTATCACCCGTCAAAATACGGATATAATTCTTACGCATT
>JBDLSS010000433.1:0-5099 GCA_039799345.1 Pseudomonadota bacterium | reverse complement strand
AATGTCCCTAAACTCTCATTTAGTTATCATTTGGGTGAGAATATGCAACACATAACTTACAAGGATAGTCTGTTATCATGAAAAAATTATGGGTAGGTGCTTTATTAGCTGTTTCTTCGATGTCCGCTTTTGCTGCTGATCTCGGTCCTTACTATGCCAGCTCTGATGGCTTCTGTAATGTACGAGAAATTTACGTCACCGATACGGGTTACGTGTACGGTACGGAAGTTGGTTGTGCGGATAGCAAAGGTACGCCAGTGGTGGGTTATGTCACCAGCACGGGTGGCGTATTCTTAGCTTATAGCTCACCAGGTGGTTCACAATGTATTGGTAACTTCCGTGGCGACAACAGCGTCACCAACGTTTGTGGTACGGGCGCAGGCGTTGCTCCTGGTCGCGCCACGACATGGACTTTAAGCCAAACCCGTCCTTAATTTCAGGCGAGTGGTAAAATAATTTATACAAAATAATTTGTAAAGTTTGCCGCAAGAAAAGCGGGGAAGTGAGCGTAATCGCAGCACTTCCCCGCTTTTTTACAGTGAACTTGGTTTTTAACTAAGATTTCCGCTAGCTTGATCTCTTTCCGCCACATAATCCCGTGCGGCTTGAATAAAGCCCGAAAATAAGGGATGTCCATCACGCGGGGTTGAGGTAAATTCTGGGTGAAATTGACAGCCCACAAACCAACGATGTTGCGGATTTTCAATCACTTCCACTAATTTTCCATCAGCCGACATGCCCGCAAAACGCAAACCTGACGCTTGTAATAATTGCAGGTAATGATTATTAAATTCATAACGATGGCGATGACGTTCTTTAATATCCTGTTTTTGATAGAGTTTAAAAGTTAAACTTTCAGGATTTAAATGACAAATTTGTCCACCCAAGCGCATTGTGCCACCTAAATCAGATTCTTTATTGCGTCTTTCGATTTCGCCGCCTTCATTAATCCATTCGGTAATTAAAGCAATCACAGGATGCGGAGTGTCAGTTTTAAATTCGGTGCTGTGTGCATTGTTCAAGCCTGCAATATTGCGAGCAAAATCAATCACTGCGACCTGCATTCCTAAACAAATCCCTAAATACGGAATATTGTGTTCCCGCGCAAAACGTGCGGTGCTAATTTTGCCTTCAATGCCACGTTCCCCAAAACCGCCGGGCACTAAAATCGCGTCGGCATTTTCTAAACAAGCCGTGCCATTTTTTTCGACTTCTTCCGCATCCAAATAATCAATAATCACTTTGGTATGGGTGTGAATGCCTGCGTGTAATAAGGCTTCAGTCAAAGATTTGTAAGCATCGGTTAAATCCATATACTTACCGACCATTTTCACCGTGACCGTACCTGTGGGATTTTTCAGCGCGTGCACCACCGCATCCCATTCCGACAAATCGGCGGGCGGGGTTTCAATTTTTAACTTATTGCAGACGATTTCATCAAGCTTGCCGTCGAATAATAAACGCGGCACCGCATAAATTGATTCTGCATCGGTTAAAGAAATCACGGCTTTTTCTTCAACATTGGTGAATAAAGAAATTTTACGGCGTTCACCTTCAGGCAGCGGACGTACTGCACGGCACAGCAGAATATCAGGCTGAATTCCGATAGAACGTAATTCTTTCACCGAATGTTGCGTCGGTTTGGTTTTGACTTCGCCCGCAGAATGCAAATAAGGAACGAGGGTTAAATGGATAAATAAGGTACGTTCCCGCCCAAATTCGCCTTGAATTTGTCGAATAGCTTCTAAGAAAGGTAAGGATTCAATATCCCCCACCGTGCCCCCGATTTCGACCATCACAATTTCAGCGTCGCCCGCGCCTGCCAAAATGCAGCGTTTAATTTCATCGGTGATGTGCGGAATCACTTGAACTGTCGCGCCAAGATAATCTCCGCGCCGTTCTTTGCGAATCACGTTGGCGTAAATGCGCCCCGTGGTGAAATTATTTTGTCGCCCCATCGTGGTGCGTAAAAAACGTTCATAATGTCCTAAGTCTAAGTCGGTTTCTGCACCGTCTTCGGTGACATACACTTCCCCATGTTGAAAAGGGCTCATCGTGCCTGCGTCAACGTTGATATAGGGGTCGAGTTTTAAGAGGGTTACTTTTAATTTGCGTGCTTCAAGAATCGCAGCGAGAGATGCAGCCGCAATGCCTTTGCCCAGTGAGGACACCACGCCGCCTGTAATAAAGATAAATCGGGTAGCCATAATGAGGAGAATCTGACTCTGCTAAGAACAATGCCACAAAATAACAGATACGTGCTTGCTTCTCAACTGTGCAAACTGTGGAATATTTGAGTGTTCTTATACGGTAATTGAAGAGCAAAGAAATCAAAAGCCTATAAAACATTAAATTTTTATAGACTTTAAATTTTTCGGTTATCTCTCACCGAGAAAATCGCTTGTCTATTGCGGTAAATCTTAATTATGCCCCAACACGTTAAAAGTAATGACGCATTTATGAATACTTATTTTTTTAAGAACATTAGGGCGAGTCATCAATTAGGTTTTAACAGAAAGTAGCGCGTCTAAAAACTTTTAAAGAAGCCCCCAATCCCCTAAAGGGGGCTAAACACAAACAAGTTATTTAATGTTTAATATTTTAAGTCCCCTTTAGGGGATTTAGGGGCTGGTTTAGGTTGTGGCGCAGTTAAAACTTAATTAATGACACACCCTAAGTTATTGCTAGTTTATCGTATTCCCATGTGGGAATACCTAATATTTTGTGTTTAAAGTTTCCTTTGGAGGATTTAAGTACGAATTTTAGGGATTTTCGCAATCGGTGTTCATTCATCATTTTGTCAGATGTGACAAGCATATTATGATAAGCGTTCCATTTTTTAATGTTATATAACAAACCATGCACTTAACCACATTGGCAGCGTGGCTGGATTGGCAGGCTCAAATCCATCCACAAATTATTGAATTAAATCTAAGTCGTTGTCGCGCCGTTGCCGCGCGTTTGAATTTATTAAAATTACCGTTTCCCATATTCACGGTGGCAGGTACAAACGGCAAGGGTTCGAGCGTGACTTTATTAGAAGGCATTTTACGTGCCTCAGGTTACAAAACGGGCAAATACATGTCGCCGCATTTGCTGAAATATAACGAGCGCATTTGTATTAATGGGCAACAAGCCAGCGATGCTGAATTATGTGCCGCTTTTGCAGAAATTGAAGCGGCGCGAGGGGAAATTTCACTGACGGTGTTTGAGTTTGCGACCTTGGCAGCAGCTTTATTATTTTGTCAGCAGCAAATTGATGTGGCAGTGCTTGAAGTCGGTTTAGGTGGGCGTTTGGATGCCACCAATATGTGGGATGCGGATATTGCCTTAGTCACACCAATTGATTTAGACCATCTCAAATGGCTGGGCGATACGCGGGAAAAAATTGCGTTTGAAAAGGCGGGTATTTTTCGGGCGCAACATCCCGCCGTGTGCACTGACACACAACCGCCAGACAGTTTGCTTGAGCATGCAGCCGCTTTGCCTTGTCCTTTATCTTTATTTGGGAAAGATTTTCACGCACACAGTGTGGATGAAAATACGTGGCAATGGCGCAATGCGGAACTTAGTTATCGTTTGCCAGTGCCCAATTTGCCTGGCGAACATCAATTACAAAATGCGTCGGGAGTATTACAAGCTTTATATTTATTAAAGCATCGCTTGCCTGTGAGCGAGGAAGCCATTGCGATAGGTTTAAAAACGATGCAATTAGCAGGGCGGTTTCAGGTTTTTGAAGGCGCAATTACACGGATTTTAGATGTAGCACATAATCCTCTTGGAATTCAGGTATTTAGACGGCAATTATTGAAGCAGTCTTGTCTGGGGCGCACCCATGCAGTGGTCGGCATTTTACAGGAAAAAGATGCACTGGGCATTTTGGAGCAGATCATCGATTGTGTGGATTCATGGCACATTGCCAATTTGGATACGCCACGTAATACGCCTGTGGAAGTGATTGAAGACCAACTTTTTCGTTTGGGTGTGACAAGTGTGTCGTGCTATCCCAGTATTGCAGTGGCGTATGAACAAGTCTGTCATCATGCGGATGCAGGTGACAGAGTTATTGTATTTGGTTCATTTTTTACGGTGATGGAGGCATTACAGGTGGAAAATGGATTGATTTGAAAAGAATTTTCTGTTTTGAGTTCCACGTGATTTAAAAACTGGCAGTGCTGCTAGGGCGCGTCATCAATTAGGTTTTAACAGAAAGTAGCGCGTTTAAAAACCTAAAAACCAGCCCCCAACCCTCTAAAGGGGGCTAAACATAAATAAGTTATTTAATGTTTTAAGTCCCCTTTGGGGGATTTAGGAGCTAGTTTTAAGGTTTAGCCCTCTTTAGTAGGGGGTGGGACGCAGTTAGAACTTAATTGATGACACGCCCTAGGACTGCCAATCCTAAAACCGTAAAAATTAACCGCGACTATCCACCGCCGCCTGCAATTGTTGAATTAACAATTTGACCTGCGCGTGTTTCATTTTCATCGCAGCTTTATTCACCACCAAACGCGAACTGATATGGGCGATATGTTCCAAAGGAGCTAAGCCATTGGCACGCAAAGTATTTCCTGTGTCCACCACGTCCACAATGCAATCTGCCAAACCCACTAAAGGCGCAAGTTCCATCGAACCATAGAGTTTAATTACTTCAACTTGAATGCCTTTTTCCGCAAAAAAACGCTGTGCGGTGTTGACGTATTTGGTGGCAATGCGTAAACGTCCATGCACGGGCGCGGGCTTGTCCACAAAACCTGCGGTCATCAAACGGCACTGGGCAATTTTCAAATCCACAGGCTCATATAAACCTTCACTGCCATATTCCATTAACACATCTTTGCCCGCCACGCCCAAATCTGCCGCGCCATATTCCACATAAGTCGGCACGTCAGTCGCACGAATAATCACCAATTTCACTTCAGGATCGTTGGTGTCTAAAATCAATTTGCGGGATTTTTCGGGGTCATCCAGCGGCACAATGCCTGCCTGCGCTAACAGTGGCAAAGTTTCGTCAAAAATACGCCCTTTCGATAATGCAATTTTGAGCATAACAACTCCTAATTAGGAATACGCCGAATCCGCGCCCCAAGTTGCGTGAGTTT
>JBDLSS010000432.1:0-3932 GCA_039799345.1 Pseudomonadota bacterium | reverse complement strand
TAATCGCAGTAGGTTTATAACATTCTGCCAATTGCAAACCGATACGCCCATCTTCTGCAAGCAAGCATTTGAATTGCTTTTCATGCGCCAAGTCCATGAGAATATGTGCAAAATTACGGTCATCTTCCACAATCAGCAAGGAACGGTCATCAAGTTCTAAATCTTCACGATCATCGGTAACTTCGCTGGTTTCTTGGGGAATACTGCTGGCGGGCATCGCCTCGATTTCCGAGGCGACAGGCGTGAGTGGCGCAATTTCCTGAGGATGAGTTTCTTCATGCGCACTGGTAAAAACCTGTGGCAATTCGACGCGGTTTGTGGAACTGGGAGGCGTTAAAAATTGTGGGGGCGGTATGTAATCGCTGCCCATAGTCGTCACAGTCCGCATACTCGGTATTTCACTGCGTTTCAGGGCTTCTTGCGACAAGGCAGAACTATAAGTATCTGGCAAATAGAAAATAAAGGTGCAGCCTTTACCCTCTTCACTGAACAGCATGATTTCCCCGCCCAACAAGCGCGACAATTGACGTGAAATCGATAAACCTAAGCCTGTGCCGCCATATTTACGGCTGGTTGTGCCATCGACTTGTTGGAAGGCTTCAAAAATTAAGCCTTGTTTATCTTTGGGCACGCCAATACCTGAATCACGCACCGCAATCGCAATACTTTGGTCGGCATCCAATTTTAGCCACGCCACTTCGGAGCATACAGGACGGCGAATTTCTAAAGCGACCTCGCCTTGTGCGGTGAATTTGAACGCATTTGATAATAAATTATTGAGAATTTGCTTCAGGCGTTGCGAGTCGGTGTAAATAAAATCAGGTAAACCGTCGCCCACAGTAATCAGGAATTTCAGATGTTTTTGTTCAGCAATGTGGTTGAACTTTTGCTGAATCACTTCCACGATTTCTTTAATATTGTACTCTTCAGGATGAACTTCTAACTTGCCTGCTTCGACTTTGGATAGGTCTAAAATGTCGTTGATTAACGCCAATAAATCCGCGCCCGCGCTGTGAATCGTTCGGGCGTATTCAATTTGGCGGCTGGTTAAATTATTTTCCTTATTGTCGGTCAATAATTGCGCCAAAATCAATAAGCTATTCAAGGGAGTGCGCAGTTCATGCGACATATTCGCCAAGAATTCTGACTTGTATTTGCTGGCGATTTCAACTTCACGAGCTTTCTTTTCAATAGCCAGTTGCGCTTTTTCCAAGAACGTATTCTTCTCGCGAATTTCTTCTTTTTGCTGTTCTAAATCGCGGGTACGTTCTTCCAACTCTTCATTGGTTTGACGTAATTCTTCTTGCTGACTTTGCAATTCTTCCGCTTGACTTTGCAATTCTTCGGTTTGCGTCTGGGTTTGTTGCAGTAATTCCTGCATTTGGGTGCGCGACTGTGCTGTGTTCACCGCAATCGCAATGCTGTTCGCTATTTGTTCCATAAATTCAAAACAAATTTCTTCAAAAGCAGCAAATGAACCCAATTCGATTACGCCCCGCACTTCACCTTCATACAAAAAAGGCACGGCTAAAATATTTTGTGGGACTGCCTCGCCTAAGCCTGATTGAATATAAATATAATCTTTAGGCACTTCAGTGATGAGGATCATTTGTTTTTCTAAGGCGGCTTGCCCAATAATTCCCTCACCCACTTCAAATTCATTCGCCAAACCTTTGCGCTTCATAAACGCATAACTGGCAATGAGTTTGAGGCGAGAGGTCTCTTGTAAGCGCACTTGTTCCATCAGATAAAATGTGCCGACTTGGGCTTTCAAGTAGGTCGCTAAGAAACGAATAATATTTTCTGCCAAGGTGGTGATATTTTGCTCGCCACTCATGTGTTCATTCAGTGTGGTTTGCCCATCTTTCAGCCAGTTTTGTAGCTTGTTATTTTCTGTGGCAGCACGCAGGCGGTGGGTCATATTGGTTAACGAACGCCCGAGCTGGTCTTGTTCTGAAAGCAGCACGATGTCATTACTGTAGTCACCTTCGGCAATGGTGTTCGATTGTCGAATAGTGTTACTAATAGCATTTTTAACTTGTTGTACAGATTGAATAATTTCTGCAACTTCATCATGGCTATCATACACCAAGGCTTCGGCAGGAACACTGCCCTGTGCCAAGCATTTTAATTGGGCGTTGGCAGCCAACAAGGGGGACAAAATGCTGCGGGTGACGAGATGACTGATTAATAAGACAAGGAACGTTGCCCCTGACACTATAATAATAAAAATTAAGTTGAATTTTTGTACTTCGCTCATGGCAATTGCTTGATCGGTTTGTTTAATCAAGACCCAATAATTATCACTGCCTTTTTGCGGGTAAATGCGTTGATAACTTGAAATGAATCCATCATTAAATGCGACACCATACTCATTGGTTTGAATCGCTTCAAACAAATTGGGCGAATCTTGTTTCAAATTATTGATTTTTTGACTCCCAAACAAATAATGTCCTGCCGCATTCACTAATAGATAGCGTTGTTCATTTTGTTTATGAGTATTTTCACGTTCTAATATTTCTTGATAATTATCGGCATAAACACTTAACACAATAATTCCATGCAGTTCACCATTGGCATCAATGACGGGCGTTGAATAACTAACGCTGGGGATATGAATACCTCGCATTTCAGCTTCAGGATTGAAGTGTATGTCCCGAAAGTAAATTTCGCCCTGTTTCAAAGTGATGGCTTTGGTGAAATAAAGCTCATCCTTCCGATTTTTAAGTTCGCTATCGGCAGCAATCTCCCCATCATTACGACTACGGTAAGGATCAATACGCAGTATTTCTTGACCTTGAGCATCAATCAGTTGTAGCTGCATGTATTTAGGATTAGGGGCGACGATGGAATAATACGAATTTCGCGCATCGCGTAACCATTGTTGAGTTTTAAAAGGTTCGCCTATACTTTTCCATTGCAAATAACGATTTAAAGAATAAGTATTTGTCAAAAAATTGAGATCATAGGGAATATTGCCATAATAACGTTCAATTCCATCCGCCAGAGAAGAGGTTATTTGTCTGTCTCCTGTGAGAATGTTGGCAGTGAGTGCCCGTGAACTACTGTCATAACCGTAATAACCAATGATTGCAAACGGTATCAAGGTGCACAGTAGCAACAATAACGATAATTTTCCTTTAATGCCTAGATTTATGTATTGTAGGCGTTTCATTGCTCACTCCTGCGTAGGTTGCGAATCAGGCGTAATTTACGGACTCCCCAACCCAAAACCTGTAGTACATTACTGGGGCTCATGTTTTCATAATGTAGTGCTGGCGGGGTGAGAGCATATTTAAGACCTAAGGCGGCTTTCAAAGCTTGTATTTCTACTAAGGCAAAACCGACTAAACTATAGACCTCATCAGGGGTGATGGTGGTGTACATATTTTTAAAACTCGATACATCAATGTTTTCTAAACCTAACATTGTTTTTAACCGATAAAGCTCTTGTAAAATTTCAAGCGTGGCTGCATAAGTATCCTGTGGTTTTGCCTGTGGCAACTGTGTTGGGGGAATAGTTGTATCACGGATACCCACAGCATCAACTACCGTATTAATATCGTCCAATAAACGTAGTGTTTCCGCAAATACATGTGAAGGCGTTAATTTTGTATTGTTTAGCAAATCCATTTCCGCACTGATGATTCTTAATAAATTGACATTATCAGTTGCGGTTTTTCCCGTTATCTGGCTTGCATTGAATTCTACTTTCTCGGGAATGTTTAAGTAACGTTTAATAATATCCAATTCCGTTATCAAGCGTATGATTTGCCCATAGGAATAATTCGGTGCAACCCTTAGTAGGGCTTGTCTTGCAGGCACTGATAACATAGCAAGCCCCAGTTTTTCACGCAGTAAACTCAGCTTACGCATGACTTCATAGCTTTTTTGCCATGTGTGCCCTGGGTTTAGTGGAATTGTAATTTTCG
>JBDLSS010000431.1:0-8199 GCA_039799345.1 Pseudomonadota bacterium | reverse complement strand
TTTTTCAAAGTGTCCATGTCTTATTTCACCAGCCTTTCGGGGCTGGTATGGATTGAAACGACATAGGCGGCGATGGAACTGGTTTTGTAACGCCATTTCACCAGCCTTTCGGGGCTGGTATGGATTGAAACGACATTAGTAACAATACGCCGCCCTGTTACCAAATGTTATTTCACCAGCCTTTCGGGGCTGGTATGGATTGAAACCCTGAGCACCCAGTATGTCGAATACTCCTTGTGAACTGTGCCAAACCATCGGCGGCGTATTGCTGTGGGAAGATGATTTTTTAAGAATTATTCGTGTAGAATCACAAGAATATGTCGGGTTTTGCCGCGTAATTTTGAAACAGCATGTTACGGAAATGACGGATTTAACCGCCTCCGAGCGCACACGATTGATGAACGCAGTTTATGCCATAGAAAGCGTTTTGCGAAAAACTTACCAGCCCACCAAAATCAATCTCGCCAGCCTAGGCAACCTCGTGCCACATTTACACTGGCATATTATTCCCCGTTTTCAAGATGACCCACATTTTCCCAATCCGATTTGGGGTGAAGTTTTACGTCCCACAAAGCAAGGTTTTGCCCTCCCCGATGTAGAATTAAAACAGCAGCTCGCCTTGCAATTAGCCTCAGAGTCGCCACATTCGTAGGCAAAGCATTAAAAAATGAGTCATTTTAAAATTGTTGCACTGCAAAAATTAGCAGGTGAAATTCTAATTCAAGCAGACTATAATGATTTTCATTCACATATTAATAGTCTTCGTCCTTTGATTCACCTGAGCTTTAGCATTTAGACCGTCCCCTTTAAATTCATAAAATTTATTGCGGCTGTGCTATTCAAAAAGCCTCAGTGATTGCGACTTTACGAGGAGTTTTCTGAACATGCAAAAATATCATCGTGTCCTCTTAGCCTTAGCCGTGGTGAGCTTGGCGGCTTGCAGTACGACTGAAGAAAAAACCGAAACCAACACTAACCCAATCACCCCAAGCTTATACAACAACGCTAATCATGCTCAAACCCGCTCCATCGGCAACACTTCAGGCAGTGATGCCACCGCCCTTAACAAGGGAAAAATGGGCATGCCAAATGAACGCATCGTGCGCTTTGAATTTGATAAAAGTGAAATGCGCAGCGAAGATCGTGCAGTCATCGAAAACAATGCCAAGTATTTAACGGGCAGCACTAATACCAGCGTACGCTTAGAAGGTCATGCCGATGAACGCGGTTCTCGCGAATATAATCGCGCTTTGAGTGAACGCCGTGCAGACTCCGTAAAACGTTCTTTAAACATGTTGGGCGTGTCTGAACAACAAATGAGCACACTCAGCTATGGCGAAGAACACCCAATTGATATGGGTCATGATGAAACGGCTTGGCAACAAAATCGCCGCGTTGAAATCGTTTATCCCTAAGCCCACGTAGGAGCTGATGATGCGCCATCTTCCCATCGTTTTGTGTCTGAGTGCGTTAATTGGCAATGTCGCCGCTGCCGAGCTTGATCCTGAAATGGTCGAAGCGCGGCTATTACGCTTGGAACGGCTCACCAATGCTCAAAATTTACTAGAGCAAGAAGCACAACGCACCCAATTGCAACGCGATATTCAAGCCCTTCGTGGCGAATCTGAAGTGTTAAATCACAAGATTGAGCAGCTTAAAAAGCAAGCCCAAGAAAATTATCTCGATGTAGATCAACGCTTACGGCAGACACAAACCCAAGTAAATACTTTATCGATTGCACCCATAACGTCTGCGCCTGCTGCAACGCCTGCGCCTCAAAACACCCTGATTTTAGGCAATGTGCCCACACCGCCCCCAACAACTTTGGAAGCGGCTGCCGCACCTGCGAATAATCTTTCTGAAGAACAAAGTTATCAGCAAGCATTTAAAGCGGTACAAGAGGGGCGTTATGAACAGGCGAGCACGGCATTAGAACAATATTTACAAGCTTTTCCAAAAGGTAGCCACAGCGATAATGCACAATATTGGCTGGGTGAAGCGTATTATGCGCAGAAAAAATACAATCCTGCATTGGCAAGTTTCAATGCCTTACTTGATAAATACCCCGACAGTGGCAAACGCCCCTCGGCGTTATTAAAAATGGGTTATGTGTATTATGAAATGAAGGATAAGGCTGCCGCCCGTACCATTTGGGAACGGGTGCGTTCTGAATATCCAAATACGGCGACCGCACGTTTGGCGGGAGAACGTTTGCAAAAAATTCGCGGTGAAGGACAATAAGTGCGTAAAAAAGCAGTGGTTTTAGTTTCGGGCGGACTGGATTCTGCCACCACTTTAGCAGTTGCCATTGCGCAGGGTTATCAGTGTTATGCCCTGAGTTTTGATTATGGACAACGCCACAACGCGGAACTTGAAGCGGCACGGCGGGTGACGGCAAGCATGGCGGTGGTGGAACACAAGTTTATTCACTTAAATTTAGACAGTATTGGCGGTTCTGCCTTGACCGACAGCAATATTGCTGTGCCTGTGGATGGAGTTTCAGGACAGATTCCTGTGACTTACGTGCCCGCACGCAATACCGTATTTTTATCTTTAGCATTGGGTTGGGCAGAAGTACTGGATGCGCATGCGATTTTCATCGGTGTGAATGCGGTGGATTATTCGGGTTATCCTGATTGCCGCCCTGCGTTTATTGCGACTTTTGAAAAGCTTGCTAATTTGGCGACTAAGTTAGGTGTGGAGGGGCAAGGTTTTCGGATTTATACCCCCTTGATTCACTTGACTAAAGCGCAAATTATTCGCGAGGGGCTTAGTTTAGGTGTGGATTATGGGCAAACGGTTTCTTGCTATCAAGCCACAGCTGAAGGTTTTGCTTGTGGAAAATGCGATGCTTGCCGTTTACGGGCGGTGGGCTTTGCGGCAGCCAATGTACCTGATCCAACACACTATATGAACCCACCCGAACTCTAAACGGCATTTCCTGTATTCCCGCCTAAACTCACAGATTCTCACACCAAAATCAGACCTGCTAGATTTGCAAAACCCAGCAGGTCTAATTCCACTACTGAATCAATCGCTTAACCTTCCCACAAGCAATATAAGAGCCGCCTTTGGGGGCTTCAATCACTTCATCAACCACATACAACACCCCGAGTTCCCGAATACTGCGTGGAAAACGAATATTATAATCAGGGTTATAACCATCCGAAACTACCCGCGCCCGCAACTTTGAACCCTCTTGCACGCATTGCACCAATACTCCAGTACCCACGCTATCCGTAGTTTCCAAATCTGCCGCCGTGGCAGGTGCACTTGATGCTTTTGGCGGTTTTCTGGTGGCAGAACCTCGCGAAGACTTGCGATTTTGATAAGCTTGTTGTTGCTCTGGCGTAACCAACAAACGAATTTCACCCAGCGCACGATAAAATGTGCCATTCGCCGCCAACTCCACCGCTTCCACCAAATATTGCGCCCCATCCTCACGAATCGCACGCGGAAACTGCACATGAAACTCAGGATTATAGCCCGCAGAAATCACTTTCATGCGTAATTTCCCGCCTTCACGGAAACATTGTAAAAATACGCCATTTTCTGAAGAATTCACCATCGGCAAATCATAAACTGCATTACTGGTGCTCACGCCGCGCAGGCTTAAATCACCGCGATTACGATAGGTGGATTGATAAGATTGGTCTTTCAATTCCTTACGTAAATTTGCCCCATAATGCCGACTTTCCAATTGCTTGGCAAAGAAATTCAGTTGTTCCATTTCTTCTGCTAATTCAAAAGTTTCCTGTAAGGACTCTTGAATACTTTTCAGCAGAAAATTGACCACTTCATGTAATTTCTGGGCAGCTTGCTGATATTCGCCTTTATCCGCTAATTCAATCGCATCATCTTTCACTTTGGCAATGCGCAGACGATTACTTTGTTCTAAAACCTGTTGCAACGGCGGCGCACTGGCAACCGCTTCGGGCGTGTCCACCGCAATGCTGATGCTGCATTCTTCATTAAAAACGCTAATCGCTTCATTGACCACCGCTTGATAACGATAGTGCAAAGTGAACACGGGCATTGTCCCGATTTGCGCCAAGGCTGGAATGCTCACAGCCAAGGATAAAGTTTTATCTTCAACCGCGTACACATCGCCTAACAGCAATTCCACAGCGGGCGGTTTATCTTTTTGTCGATAATTGTTTAACACCTGTTCGATTTGCACATTATTTTGTGGCGTGAGCGTCACCACCAAATCTTGCGCCACCAAGGAGCTGAGGCTTTCCAACTCAATCCGAAACACTTCGACTAAATCTTCAGGAGTTTGAATGAAGTAGAAATTCCCGCTACCACTTTTTGCCATGCCAATCAGCAAATCTTCATTAAAATGGCTGCCAAATCCCAACGCAGTGGTGCTAATGTGGTCGTTCAGGTTCTTTTGCTGGGCGGTGTTCAACAGCACTTTATTATCAGTGATGCCGACATTGGCTTGTCCGTCGGTGAGCAGCAGCACGCGGTTGATTTTGTCAGCGGAATAGTGCGCTTGTACATGTTCACAGCCGCGCAACCAGCCGCCGCTTAAATTAGTACAACCGCCCGCATACACTTTATCCAGCAAGGTGTAGATAATATCTTTATTTTTAACCAGTTGTGGTTCAAACAAGGTGTCCACATCATCATCGTAGATGACCACAGATAAAGTATCTTCAGCAGTTAATTTTTCGACCAACAATCGCGCCGCATTAATTGCCTGCTTAAGTGGTTGTCCTGCCATTGAGCCAGAACGGTCAATCACGATGCTTAAATTCAGCGGGCGACGTTTCGGAACTTCATGGGCGGTGGGTTTGAAATGAATTTGTAAATCAACAAAACTGATTTGATTGACAGGAATCGGGGAACGGCTAAATTGATACACGGCTTGTAACATCAGCAACTCCTTGGGATGTGTGGCGATGGCTGTTAGTCTAGCGAAGCTTGCTTAGAATTTACAGAGTTTATAAAGCTAGGTGGTGAGCGACAGTTTTAAAATAGAGAGTTTGGGGCGAAGTTAGATTAAGTGAAAATGTTATAATGTAGCCCAGAATCATTCACGCCACAATTCGAAGCTAATTAACTTATCGTTAAACTTGGGAATCGGTTAAATCCTAAAAAATCCTATGAATGAACCCCCATTAATTGCCCCTGAAATTCTTGCCACCCGTTTAAAAATTGTCGGTTTGCAGTGCATTCGTGACGACCGTATCTTATTCGACCAACTGAATTTTAGCGTTTCCAAAGGACAGTTATTACAAATCGAAGGCGCGAACGGCACAGGAAAAACCAGCTTATTACGAATTTTGTGCGGCTTAACTTTGCCCACGGAAGGCACGGTGTTTTGGGATGATTGCGATATTGAAACCATTAAAGCCCAATATTGGGAAAATTTAATTTATATCGGACACAGCAACGGCATCAAAGGCGATTTGACCCCGCTGGAAAATTTAGCGATGGCACGCGCTTTGGGCAGTCATCCGACAGACATCAGTTTAGAAGACGCGCTGGAATATGTGGGCTTGCGCGGTTTTGAAGACGGCGCAACTCGCACTCTTTCCGCAGGACAACAACGCCGCGTGGCTTTAGCGCGCTTGCTGATTACCAAGGCACAACTTTGGATTTTAGACGAGCCGTTCACTGCTTTGGACAAAAAAGCGATTGTGCACATTGAAGACCTGCTCGACACCCACGCCCACCAAGGCGGTATGGCGGTGCTGACTTCACATCATACGGTGAATTGCCGTCACGCCCGTATTCATCAACTACGCGCTCCGCGCCCCTAATTTCTAAAATGCCCCTGCATATTCAACAACGTGGACAAGGTCAGCCGCTGGTTTTACTGCACGGCTGGGGATTTAATGGCAAGATTTGGGATGACACTGCCGCCCATTTGTCAAAAGATTGGACGGTTTATCAGGTCGATTTGCCAGGGCACGGGCAAAGCCCGATGTGTGATTATAACTTGCCTGAATTAAGCCAATTGCTTGCGGAAAATTTACCCACGCAAGCGGTTTGGGTGGGCTGGTCTTTGGGTGGTTTGATGGCAACCGCCACCGCATTAAATTATCCCGACTCCGTGCGTGCTTTGGTGTTAGTCGGTAGTTCACCGCGTTTTGTGGTCGGTGAAGATTGGCAACACGCGATGCAAGAACCCGTGTTGCGCCAATTTGCCCAAAATTTACAAGCCGACATCGCAGGCACGTTAAAACGCTTTCTCGCCTTGCAAGTCAAAGACAGCCCCACCGCCCGCGAACAATTACGCAATTTACAGCAATTTTTGCACAGTGCGGGTTTACCCCATCCTGATGCACTCAATGCGGGTTTAGAATTATTATTAAACAGCGATTTACGCAGTGAACTACATAAAATTCAATGCCCTGCTTTATTGTGTTTAGGGGCGAAAGATGCGCTCGTGCCCGTCGGGGTGGGCGAAGATTGCCAACGGTATTGGAAAGGCTTGCGCAAAGTCTGCATCAAACAAGCAGCGCATTTGCCGTTTTTATCGCATCCCGAATTATTTCTGCAAATTTTACAAGGATTTTTTGATGAGTACCGACTCAGCCGCCTATCTCGATAAGCGCAAAGTTTCTGAAGCGTTTAGCCGTGCGGCGGCGCATTATGAACCGTTGGCGACCTTACAAAATGAAGTCGGTGATGGCTTGCTGGAACGTTTGGAAATTGTGAATTTGCTCGCGCCGCCACAACAGATTTTAGATGTGGGCGCGGGCACGGGCAGAATTACGCGGCTGTTGGCACAACGTTATCCCAAAGCGCAGTTGTATGCAGCGGATATTGCACGCGGCATGTTGCAACAAGCACGTCAACAAATTTCGTGGCATCAACGTTTATTGCGCCGTAGCCGTCAGCATTTTGTGCAAGCCGACGCGACTCAATTGCCGTTTGCAACGCACAGCATGGATATTATTGTGTCTAATTTGATGCTGCAATGGTGCAATGATTTTCAAGCAGTGGCGATGGAATTTGCACGAATTTTAAAACCCGATGGGATTTTATTATTTTCGACGTTGGGCCCCGATACATTGAAAGAGTTGCGGCAAAGTTGGGCGGCGGTGGATGCGGATAGCCATGTGAATCAGTTTATCGATATGCACGATATTGGCGATGCTTTATTGCACGCAGGTTTGCATAATCCTGTGATGGATGTGGATTGGTTGACTTATCATTTTCCAAGCGTGAAAGATTTAATGCGGGATTTAAAACAAATCGGGGCGCACAATGTGACCGCAGGACGCGCTCAGGGTTTGACGGGCAAGGGTAAATTACAAGCAGTGATTCAAGCTTATGAAAGCTATCGCGATGCGGAAGGTTTGCCTGTGAGTTATGAAGTAATTTATGGACATGCCTTGGGCGCGTTGCCAAAGCGTGAACGACTTGCGCCACAAGGGGAAGTGATGATTCCGATTTCTCAGATTGGGCGGCGGTGAGAATGCTTTTTTTCAACAAAATATATTATGCAATCACTTCACCTGTATCTAAAAATTGTGCAGCGACATTTGCAAAACCGTTCATAATTTGCTGGTGTTCAAGGGTTTGCATTTTAGCAATTGCGTGAGCGGTTGGCTCTGGTAAAATGAAAATTAACAGATAATTACCTCTGTTATCTTCAACATAAATCAGAACACGATCACTGGTTTTCCTGCTGCGTTGCTGCCATTTTTTATTCCATAAACGCAACTGCTCTTCGTCCGCCAAGGGTGGTAAATGTACATGTCGTAGCACATAAGATTTACCATCAACATCGGGTTTTATATACGCGCTGTCCTTGCCAAATAAATAACTGTCATATTCATCCGCACTCAGTTTCCATGCTGTAAATTTTTCTATGAAAATATTTTCATCAATGGTATTGCGCTGCAAGCTATATTTTAAAGCCTGCGTTATTCTGACAGTTATTGCCACTATTTACTTCGCGTAATGCCAGCAAAAAATTTAAAAGCAGCCGCTTCTGTGAATTGCTCACTTTGATGAATTTTCGTAAAAAGCTGCAAAACCTCAGGCGTTTCTCCAGAAAGGCGAGATAAATCCTTGATATAATCTTCATTTGGAACAGAACGTGGTTCTGAAAATGAGGATTGTAAGGATGCTAGAGTACACATAACTGAAAATTCTCATATCTGTTAATTACATTATTAATATGGCAAGCATAAGATAGCTTTTGTAAAATATCAAACGAATATTACTTATTCTTGT
>JBDLSS010000430.1:0-5040 GCA_039799345.1 Pseudomonadota bacterium | reverse complement strand
TTTTAATACATTTATATATTCTACCCATATATAAAACTTACTTTATTACAAATAGTTATCTTATTTTATTTAATCAAGTTCACAAAATAATATTATAATAAGCTTATTGAATAGATAAGTTCTCCAAAATCCGCCATAAAGTTAAAATAACTGGCTTCAACTTAACAGCAAATGATGGGTTTTCTTCAAGACAGTTTTTATAAATTTTATATGTAATACAAAGATAACATTCTAATTAATTTACTAAATAAATAATTAGGGCGTGTCATCAATTAAGTTTTAACTGCTCTTCCTCCCCTAAAGAGGGCTAAACCTTAAAACTAGCCCCTAAATCCCCTAAAGGGGACTTAAAACATTAAATAACTTGTTTGTGTTTAGCTCCGTTTAGGGGGTTGGGGGCTGGTTTTAAGGTTTTTAAACGCGCTACTTTCTGTTAAAACTTAATTGATGACACGCCCTAACTAAATTAATTATTTTTCAAGCTTATTGAGCAGGATGACAACTAAAACAGGTAGTTTTTGTTCCCACAAAAATATGACAACTTTGACAAAAATGCGCGTTTGAATCCGCTGTTGGGAATTTACCCTGTGAATTTCGGGTAACATGGCAATCAAGACAAAATCCTAACTGATAGGCTGGAACAATATGTTGCTCAGCTGCCGCATGATGCGCCTGTTTCAATAAGTCACCATGTTCGCGGCGCATCTGTTCAAGCGGCAATAAACAAGCCTGCTGTGGTGAAAATTGTGCCTGTGCAGGGGGTATCAAGGGTTGAATAATAGCAGCGATGCTATTTGTTATTATCAAAAATAGTACAAAATATAATAAATAAAAAATTTTCATGAATTAAGAACCAGTGCATCCCCAACTAATTGATGTAAACTAATAATTTTCGTACGTTCTAATCCATAATATGGAAAAACCTGTGAAAGTTGAGTTTTACAAATCGCACAAATCGTTGCCAAATGGGTGACTTGTTGTGTTGTAATTACTGATTGAAATGCCTGTATTCGGGGTAACGCGCCTTTAATACGTAATGGCATTAATTCATCAGTTAATAAACCGCCGCCGCCACCACAACAAAAAGTGCTTTCGTGAGTGGTATTTCTAGGCATTTCATGAAATTGTTCGCAGCAAGCAGTCAATAAAGCACGCGGGATTTTGAATTGTCCGCCGCTAATATTCCCCATTTGTGAGGCGCGTGCGATGTTGCAAGAGTCGTGAAAACTGACCCTTTTTGTTGCATTTTTTGCTTTATCGATGCGTAACGCGCCACGTTGCAATAAATCATAACTTAATTCACAAATATGTTGCGGCACAGGAAAATGGCGATTCAACGCCAAGTTTTTCAATAAGGGCGGTAGTACATTATGTGCCACCCGCCACGCATGACCGCATTCCCCAAACACAATGCGTTTCACGCTCAAAGTTGCGGCAGCATCATGAATGCGGACTGCAATTTGTTGCAAATGGATTTCACTGCCTGAAAACAACGCGAAATTACCCGCCTCCGTCGCCTCCGAGCACAAAGTCCATGAAATGCCTGCATGGTAAAAAACTTTGGCATAACCCAAAAAACCGTCCACATGCGGTTCGGCAAAAAAATCGGCGGAGGGCGGAATTAACAGCACTTCCGCACCATATTCATCTAAAGGCAAGCGAATCTTGCAACCTGTACTTTCGAATAAATCGTCTTCTAAATTCTGTAAAATATTTTGTAATGCGGGTTTAGACATGCCGAGATTATTGCCCGTGCTTTCCACTTTCACGATGATTTCTTGCGTATAACGTTGCCCTTTGCCGATGCTGTTCAAAATCTCACGCGCCGCCATCGCAATATCTGCCGTGTCAATGCCAAATGGGCAAAACACTGCACAACGTCGACATTGCGAACATTGATGAAAATAGCGATACCAATCGTTGAGCACATTTTCATCAAAATCTTTTGCCCCAACAAAGCGCGGAAAATATTTTCCTGTGAACGTGAAATAACGCCGATACACTTGTCGGAATAAATCTTGACGGGCAACAGGCATATTTTTCGGGTCGCCTGTGCCGAGAAAATAATGGCATTTATCCGAGCATGCGCCGCAGTGTACGCAATTATCTAAATAAGCTTGTAAATGTGGGGTTTGCTCTAATAATTCCCCCATTTTTATCACTGCCACCGTTTGCCAGTTTTCAACTAACTGCTCGGGATAACCCAGTGTTTGCTGCGTGGTCGCTTTGGCAAGATAAGGTTCGCTATGCTGCATGGCATCGTTTTGTAGGGTGGGAATTTTCAGTTTTAAGAAACTCATGGGGAAGGGTTTGGGATAATTGCAGCTTTAATAAGTTAAGCGGTTTAAATTGAGCATGAAATCTGCGAGGTTTTAAAAACTTAGTAGATTTTGAGTTCAGTATGAATAGGACTGGCAGTGCTGTTATATTAGTTAAAATGCTAAAGATAAACTAATAGAAAAATAACTATATGATTTAAATTATATAGTTGAGAATATTATTGCTATCTATTTTTAAAATCTAAATACTTAGGAGTTACGCAGTTGAAGTTAGATTATATCTTGGAGAGACAAGATAGCGTCTAATGGTATCACGTATGAGCTGCATTTTAGCTTCAAACCAACTGTCACCTGTGGTGTAACTATAAGTTTCTAAACGCAGGAAAGCTCGCAGAACCATCGCAATGTGATTGCGCTGTGCGGTTGCAGAACGCGCCTGACATTTATTCGTCACATCGTTTCGGATTCATTCCCTTTTCGATGCTAGTTTTGCGCCAACTGTGTAGCTCCTAAAAGGGAATCAAATAGTTAAGGTTGATAGTTTATTAACTATCTATTATATATGATATTTACACTCTTTGATGAAGCCATCTCCTTTAGAGGATTTAGGGGCTTGTTTAAACTTGTTTAAAATAGCCCTTGCCCCATTTTTTGAGTGCGTAGATACTGTTTAACCCGTTGATTCAGGTATAATGCCCGCATGTTTAAACCTCTCGCTTTATATATTGGCTTGCGCTATACCCGCGCAAAACGCCGTAACCATTTTATTTCTTTCATTTCACTGACTTCAATGTTAGGCATCGCGCTGGGAGTCACCGCGCTGATTACGGTATTGTCCGTGATGAATGGCTTTGAGAAAGAGCTGCGCGAACGTATGTTAGGTATGGCAGCCCATGTGGTGATAAATCCCATGCAAGGCAGCTTGGCGAATTGGAAACCCCTGCTCGATGAATTAAAACCGCTACCCCGAGTGACAGGCGTTGCGCCTTATGTGCAAGGTCAAGCGATGGTCACTTATGATAAAGCGGTGCGCGGTGCGATGTTGCAAGGCATCGACCCTGTGCTAGAACCCCAAGTTTCCAAAGTGCAAGATAAAATGCTGGTCGGCAATCTCAGCGATTTGAAGGCGGGCGAATTTGGCATTGTGATTGGGGAGGAATTGGCGCGAGCTTTAGGCGTGAATTTGGGTGACAAGGTCACTATTGTTGTGCCACAAGCTTCGGTCACGCCCGTGGGCGTATTGCCCCGCATGAAACGTATGGATGTGAAAGGCATTTTCCGCATTGGAATGCACGAATTCGACAGCGCGTTTATTTTGATGAATATTGAAGATGCGGCAAAACTGTTGCGGATTCCTGAAGGTCAAGTGGACGGGCTAAACATGAAACTTGATGATATGTTTTATGCACAAGATTTTGTGGCGCAAATCAAAAAAGTTGCCACTGCGCGTAATGACAGCGAATTGCCTAAAACTTTCACGCCTGAAGTGGCGAATAAATTAAAGCAAGCTTTGCCGCCCGAAGGCTTTTTTGCTTATGATTGGTCATACCGTCATGCAAATTTCTTCAAAGCCATCAAAATGGAAAAAGCGGTAATGTTTATTATTCTCGCGCTAATTGTGGCAGTGGCGGCATTTAATATCGTTTCAACTTTGGTGATGGTGGTGACGGATAAACAAGCCGACATCGCGATTTTACGCACTTTGGGTGCGACGCCGATGATGGTCATGGCTATTTTTATGGTACAAGGCACAATTATCGGCGTGCTTGGCACAATTATCGGCGACATTGGCGGCATCAGTTTGGCGTTGAATGTGCAAAGCATCGTGCCTGCAATTGAATCCTTTTTTCATGTGAAATTCCTCTCCGCCGAAGTCTATTACATCAGTGAATTGCCGTCGGATTTGCAGTGGATGGACGTGTATAAAATTACAGGAATGTCCTTGTTAATCAGCTTATTTGCCACCATATACCCTGCATTGCAAGCAGCGCGTACCCAACCTGCGGAGGCGTTGCGTTATGAGTAATGAAATCAATTATGTGTTGCACTGTGAAAATGTCTGCAAGCGTTTTGATGAGGGCGAATTAGCGGTTGATGTGCTCAAAGGCATTAGTTTAAACATTGCCCGTGGCGAACAAATCGCAATTGTCGGCACTTCGGGTTCTGGAAAAAGTACCTTGCTGCATTTATTGGGCGGCTTGGAAAATCCCACGGAAGGCGAAGTATGGGTGGCTGGCAAACACATGAATCGTTTAAATGCGGTGCAACGCGGTTTAGTGCGTAATCAAAGTTTAGGATTTGTGTATCAATTTCACCATTTGCTGCCCGAATTCACCGCGCTGGAAAATGTGTGTATGCCTTTGTTAATTCGGGGCGATTCCGTTGCCAAAGCGCAAGCGCAAGCCACGACTTTGTTAAATGAAGTCGGTTTGGGCAAACGCCTGAAACATAAACCCGGTGAAATGTCGGGTGGTGAACGGCAACGGGCGGCAATTGCGAGGGCTTTGGTGACAGAACCCGCTTGTGTGCTCGCGGATGAACCGACGGGGAATTTAGACCAACGCACCGCAGAACAAGTTTATGAACGCATGTTGGCTTTGAATCAATCCATTGGCACAAGTTTGGTGCTGGTCACGCATGATTTGCAGCTTGCCCAGAAAATGCAGCGTACTTTGCGTTTGGTGGATGGAGTTTTGAGTCAGGATGCGTAGTGATTTATGATTTAATCAGTAGTAGGGTGGAATAGCGTAGCGTATTCCAC
>JBDLSS010000429.1:0-8932 GCA_039799345.1 Pseudomonadota bacterium | reverse complement strand
GGTTTGAACGATTTACGCGACAGTTTAGGGCAGACCCGTTTTCGCGAAATTGTCTCGAATATCATTGATAATATTGAAGGTGGCGAATGCCTGTCAGATGCGATGAAACATTTTCCCGAAGCCTTCGATGCGGTGTTTGTGAGTTTGGTGCGGGCGGGAGAGGAAAGTGGTAATTTAAGTGTCGTATTCAAACATTTGACTGAAAGTTTGAAATGGCAAGATGAATTAGCTGCTAAGACTAAGAAATTACTTACTTATCCTGCTTTTGTATTTACGGTTATTATTGGGGTCTTATTTTTCTTAATGATTTATCTTGTCCCTCAAATGATTAGTTTTATTAAAGGGATGGGCGGTGAATTGCCCTTACACACCCGAATTTTATTAAGCGTTTCTAATTTTTTCGTGAGTTATTGGTATGTGGTGTTAAGTGCGCCTATTTTGGCATTTATCCTGCTCAAAACCGCTATGAAAATGAGTTTTAAAGTACGCTTCAATGTAGACCGTTTAAAATTAAAAATTTGGATTCTGGGTCCAATTTTAGAAAAAATTATTTTAGCGCGCTTTACCAATTTTTTTGCGTTGTTATATGGTTCAGGCATTACCGTGTTAGATGGTTTACACATTACCAAAGGTTTAGCAGGGAATTTAGTAATTGAAGCTGCTATTCAAAAAGTTATTGATAGTATTCAAGAAGGTACGAGTATTGGTGACAGTTTCGACCAAGTGCGTTTTTTTCCGCCATTGGTATTGCGGATGGTGAGAATTGGGGAAATGACGGGCGAATTGGAAGCTGCTTTGAATAATGTCAGTTATTTTTATAATCGTGAAATTAAAGATTCTATAGAAAAAATTCAAACCTTGATTGAGCCGATCATGACCGTATTATTGGGCGCAATGCTGGGCTGGGTGATGATTTCGGTACTCGGACCGATTTACGATATTATTAGCAAATTTAAGTATCGTTAGACAGAGGCAGCATGAAACGGCGAATTCTCTATTTTTCAGACAATCATTTGCAAGCTTATCAAGTAGAAAATAATGCCTGTCTTTTATTAAAATCCTTTAATAATAATGAACAAGATATTGATGCCTTTGTCAGTTATTTGCAGTCTGATAAAAATATCCCGATTTGTTGCTTAATTGATACTTTACAAGAAGAATTTCACCCCAGCACTATTCCCCATGTTTTAGGGAAAGATCGTCAGCATTTACTCAATAATCGTAAAAAACGTTTATTTGATCGTGTTGATTATACTTATGCGGTGATACAAGGGCGCGAACCTTCAGGACGTGGCGATGATAAAGTCTTATTTGCCGCACTCAGTAATCTTGAATTATTGCAGCCATGGTTAGAACTGATTTTAAGCCATAAAGTGCCCTTGACGGGTATTTATTCTGTACCGCTGCTGAGCCACATCCTGCTGAAGTTGTTGATGCCCGCAAAGCACTGTTTGTTGGTTGTACCCAGTTCTCCACTCAATACCCATGCAGGTTATGGCTTGCGTCAGAGCTTTTTTGTGGAACAATCTTTACAATTTAGCCGTCTCAGTGCACTTACAGAATTTGATACAAATACTATTATCGAACAAATTAAGAAAACTGAGCGTTATTTGGTAAATTCACGTTTATTACCTCATAATGAAAAACTAATTACTTATTTACTGAATAATGAGCAAATATCAGAGCGCAATCTCGCATATTTTGAACAAAGTTGTGAAGTTTTGAGTTTGGAAACTGTGGCACAGAAAATTGGTTTAACTGTGTTTAATAGTCCATTGTATTTACATCATTTAATTATTTATTATCTCGCAACTCACCGCATTAAAAATCAATACGCTAGAATTCAAGATATTCGTTATTATTTATATCGATTGTTTAATCGAGGGCTTAAAATTACGGCATTTGGATTGGTAGCGTGGTCAGGCATTTTAGCGAGCAGTTCTTTATATCAAAGCTGGCAAGTGTGGTTGAATGGGAGTACAACTACGGCACAAATTGCGTTGACTCGTGCTGAATTAGCTCGTAAACGCGCCGAATTACCACAACTAAGCACGGATATTGTGGTGATTCGGAATGTGGTCGATGTGGGACGTTATTTACAGTCACAACAGCTTTCACCGCAACTTATTTTGCAATTAATCAGTGGCGTACTGAAAAAAAGTGATGAGCTTTCCGATAATCAAAAAGAACAATTGTTGATTGAGCGCGTGGAATGGGGCATGGGTGAGAGTTTGGCACAGATTTTTGAAGGCGAAGTTCCTAAAGAAACAGTCGCGCCACCACCGCCACCTACGCGCAATGCGTTTGGACAGGCTTCTTTGTCAAATCGGATCGCGCCAATGCCTGTGAAACCTGAAATGACTGAATATTTGGAAGCGATTCGGGTGCATGGCAAAATTGAGCCTTTTGATGGGAATTATCCTCGGGCACGGATATTATTTAACCAGATGATTCAATTGTTAAATCAACAAAAAGCGTGGACGGTTACACCATTGGTTGCCCCATATAATATTATACCAAAAGTGCGGGTACAAAGTGGCACTAGCGTACCAAAAACTGCGCCTCAAGCTCCATTTGCGTTTGAAATTCAGCTTAAACATCCTTATGTCAAAAAATCCTCCTAAACCGACTTTGCCACAAATCAGTCTCGAATGGGAAGTCATTCGTGCAGCATGCTTTTGGTTGAGCGGGGGGTTGTTGTTGGCGGTGGCGTTGTGGATGGGGAGTCACGAATATTTGCGCTATATTTTGCAATGGGATAATCAGCAACGCCAGACGATTAATAATTTACAAAAAGAACTGGGCAACGTGAAAGAAGCTTTGGCAATTGTGAATACGGATTATTATTCAGACTTTCAAAAATTTAATAAAAATGGTTTTTTTAAAACTACAGATGTTCCTTTTGAAGAACAAAGACTGGCTGCATTAGAGCAAATTAATGAACGCATTGAAGCCATTACTAATAAACTGAGAATTCCTTATAAAACTTATAGTTTGGCAGAACGTTTGAATTATGAATTGCCTTCTGAATTTAGTTTGTCCGACAAGTTGAAGATTTATAGTACTCAATTAAATCTCGAATTAGGCATGTTGCATGAAGATGATTTATTTAATTTTATCAGTCAGTTGAGTCAGCAAAGTCCACCTGGTTTATTTAATTGGCAGCATTGTGAATTACAGCGGAAACCCGAGTTTAATTTTAAAGATGCGCAATCCATCAACATTTCCGCAGTGTGCAAACTTCAGTGGTATACCGCTTTGGAAGTTATGCCCACGCCATAAATCATGTGATTGGGAGTGTCATCAAATAGCAAATCAAGTTATCCTGATTTATTCAATGATTATTTTTTAGCACTGCCAAAATATATTCAGCTATGGCTTCTAACAAAATTTAAAGAAAAATAATGACTGTTAAAATTTGTAAATATTGTCTCGTCAGTGGACGAGTGCAGGGTGTTGCTTTTCGAGCCTTTACCCGCCGCAAAGCCCACAGTTTAGGGGTAACGGGCTGGGCGAGAAATCTCGAAGACGGACGTGTCGCCGTACTTGCCTGTGGCGACGAAGCCGCAGTCGCCAGTTTGTGCCAATGGCTACATAAAGGTTCGCCCTTTTCAAAAGTCAGTGCAGTAGCGTGTGAAACCGTTACTGACCAGCCTTGTCCGCCTGATTTCACGACCGCTTAAACCATGTCACCAGAACTTGAATTACTGCGTAAAATTTTTGGTTATGAACAGTTTCGCGGTGAACAACAAGCGATTATTGAACATGTACTGGCGGGTGGTGACGCACTGGTCTTAATGCCCACAGGCGGTGGTAAATCGCTGTGCTATCAAATTCCTGCGATGTTGCGCGGCGGTTTGGGGGTTGTGGTTTCACCCTTAATTGCTTTAATGCAAGACCAAGTCAGTGCGCTTTTGCAATTGGGGGTCAGGGCGGCATTTCTCAATTCCAGCCAATCCGCAGAGGAAGCTCGCGAAATTTCTCAACAATTACGGCGCGGTGAATTAGATTTGCTTTATGTCGCGCCCGAACGTTTATTAACCCCGCGTTTTCTCGAATTCTTGGAAAATACTCAAATCGCCTTATTCGCCATTGATGAAGCGCATTGCGTTTCCCAATGGGGACATGATTTTCGTCCAGAATATGTGCAGCTTTCAGTGTTGCACGAACGTTTCCCCGATGTGCCGCGCATTGCGCTGACCGCCACCGCTGACAAAACCACCCGTGAAGAAATCGCGGTGCGTTTAGGTTTGGGCAATGCCCGGATTTTTGTGGCAGGCTTTGACCGCCCGAATATTCGTTATCGCGTGGTGCAAAAAGACAATCCACGCCGTCAATTATTGCAATTTATCGACAGCGAACATCAGGGCGATTCGGGTATTGTGTATTGTTTATCGCGCAAGCGGGTCGAAGAAACTTCAGAATGGTTACAAACTCAAGGTTGGACAGCTTTGCCTTACCATGCGGGCTTGCCGACGGCGTTGCGTCAACATCACCAAATGCGTTTCCTGCGTGAGGAAAGTATTGTGATTGTCGCCACCATTGCCTTTGGCATGGGTATTGATAAACCTAACGTGCGTTTTGTGGCGCATTTGGATTTGCCAAAAAGCATAGAAGCCTATTATCAAGAAACGGGACGGGCAGGACGCGATGGTTTACCTGCAAATGCGTGGATGGTATATGGGATGGGCGACGTGGTGATGTTGCGTAAAATGCTGGAAACCTCTGAAGCGGACGAATCGCACAAACGTTTAGAACAGCATAAACTCAATGCCATGCTCGGCTTTTGTGAAGTGACTACGTGCCGCCGTCAAACCTTGCTGGCGTATTTTG
Organism: Pseudomonadota bacterium; assembly: GCA_039799345.1. Taxonomy (GTDB): domain Bacteria; phylum Pseudomonadota; class Gammaproteobacteria; order Beggiatoales; family Beggiatoaceae; genus JAQTYU01. Next base: position 4,099 of record JBDLSS010000429.1, on the reverse strand, counting down.
ATGATCATTTGCCCGCGCCTTGTGGCAATTGCGATGTGTGCCTAGACCCTGTGGCGACATGGGACGGCACGGAAGTCGTACAAAAAGCCTTATCTTGTATTTATCGCACGGGGCAACGTTTTGGGGTGGGCTATTTGATTGAAGTCTTGCTCGGCAAAACCAGCGATTTACGAATTGAACGCAATCAACATCATTTGCTTAAAACTTTTGGAATTGGGACGGAGTTGACGGCGGATCAATGGCAATCAGTGTTCCGACAATTGGCGGCGGCGGGCGTGGTCACGATTGATGTGGTAGGTGGTGGTTTGCGACTCACAGAAAAAGCGCGTCCCTTATTGCGTGGCGAACAAAGCATTCGCTTGCGGAAAGATCATAAACCCAGCACTTCGCGCCAAAAATTGCAGCGCACTGCTTCACACAGTCCGTTTGAAGGCTCAGATAAAATGTTGTGGGCGGCATTGCGGGCAAAACGCTTGGAATTAGCACAGGCGCAAAATGTGCCGCCGTATGTGATTTTTCACGACAGTACGTTGGTGGATATGGTGTGTTATCGCCCCGATACGCTCGATGCTTTAGGCAAGTTATCAGGCGTGGGGATTCGGAAATTGGATCGTTATGGATTAGCTTTTTTAAGTGTCTTGGATGAGCATTCAATGCGTTATGATGGGTAAATTCTAAGCTCAAAGCCATTAAGTGAAGCGTCGAGCAAGGCTAGATACAGGTTTAGCCTCCCCCTTAGAAAAACATTATTCAACAGTCTATTGGTATTACAAACAATGGTGGGCTGCGGGTATCATCGACAAACTGATGACCCAATTACATGAAAATCGCCCTAAACAATCAAAAACATGCTAAGCATACAAGTTTCATAAGTCCCCGAAAGGGAAGTTTTAACATTAACTATTTGTTTATATTTATTTTTATGGGCACATAGTTGAAATTAATTTTTACTACGTTTTATATGGACGCGCATTTCTTAACTGAATAACAGCAAGGTCGGAAGAGAGCACAGAATTGAGTTTATTTAATAAGTATATTATAAAATAATAATATTTTTAACTTTGCTACAATGTGGGAGCAAGCGTGCCAATTATTTAATTAGGCTACACTTAATATCGACTATCCCCAGAACCACCAAAATTCCCGCCTGAGGAGATTGCAACCATGCGCCCCACTCCATGGATTATTCCCTTGTTATTGCTTGCCCCTGTTGCGAATAGCGCACCGCCTTTAGAAAGCATTACCGCCACCCTCGAAAACGTAGACAGCGAGCAAGTCGTGGACGGTGTGGTTGAAGCCATCAACCAAGCCACTTTAAAAGCCCAAACTTCAGGGCAAGTTTTAGAAGTCAATTTCGACACCAATGATTTTGTGAAACAAGGCTCGGTACTGGTACGCATCAAACCCAACGAACAAAAAGCCGCCTTAGGACAAGCGCAAGCCCAACTCGGTGAAGCAAAAGCACAATTACAAGCCGCCCAAGACGAATACAATCGCCTTTCAAAAGTCTTTGAAAAACATGCAATTTCAGCCGCAGAAATGGATCGCAGCACCTCCAATGTCAATGCTGCCCGCGCCCGTTACAATTCCGTACAAGCCAATTTAAGCCGCGTTGGTGAACAAAGCGAATACACCGTATTACGCGCCCCTTACAGTGGCGTAGTGCAACAACGTTTTATTCAAGTTGGTGAAATTGCCAGCGTGGGACAGCCCATCATGTCAGGCTTTTCACTGGAAGACATGCGTACTGTCGCCAGCATTCCCCAGCATTTATTAGAAACCGTGCGCCAAAATAAACAAGCCAAAATCATGCTTTACAGCGGCGGCGAAACCAAAGTTTTTGAAGGCAAAAATTTAGTGATTATTCCCAATGCCGACCCACAAAGCCACAGTTTTAAAGTACGAATTTCTTTCCCCTCAAATGTGGAAGGTATTTATCCCGGCATGTTTACTAAAGTCGCCTTCAGCACCGCCAAACAACAACGCTTACTCGTGCCTACCGAAGCAGTTACCTATCGTGGCGAAATCAGCGCGGTGTATGTGCAAGATAAAGACGGGAAAATTTTTATGCGTCAAGTGCGGGTCGGTGACACTTTCGGCAAAAAATTAGAAATGCTGGCAGGCGTGCAAGCAGGCGAACAAATCATTCTTGACCCCGTCGCCGCTGCCATTCGCCTGAAAGAACAACGTAGCAGCGAAGGAGTGGCGCGTCATGAGTAATCACGAAACGCCCGAGTTGCCCGAAAAGTTGGGGATTTCAGGCAGCATTGCCAAACATTTTTTAACCACCGAAATTACCCCTTTGCTGGCGTTGGTGGGATTTTTACTGGGATTATTTGCAATCTTTGTGACCCCGCGTGAAGAAGAACCGCAAATTAATGTGACCTTTGCCAATGTATTTATTGCCTTTCCCGGCGCGTCCGTCAGTGAAGTAGAGCAAATTGTCAGCACGCCCGCCGAACAAAAGCTTTCTGAAATTCAGGGCGTTAAACACGTTATCTCGGTTTCGCGCCCCGGCATGTCGATTTTAACGGTGCAATTTGAAGTCGGAGAAGATCGCACCGCCGCCATCGTGCGCTTATACAATGCGATTTATTCCAATTTGGATTGGTTGCCGCAAAATCTGGGGGTGGCGCAACCTTTGATTAAACCTAAAGGCATTGACGACGTGCCGATTGTCAGCCTGACTTTGTGGACTGATGATCCGCAGCGCAGTGCTTACGATTTGCAACAAGTCGCGCATACCATTGAATCTGAATTAAAACGGGTACAAGGCACACGCGATATTTACACCATCGGTAAAATCGACCGCGTGGTACATGTGTTACTCGACCCCGTGAAATTAGGCGGACATGGTTTATCGATTGACGAATTGCGCCGCGCCCTGATGGTGAATAATGCCACCCATGACGTGAGCAGCATTGTTAAAGACAACCAAGAAATTTTGGTGCAGGCGGGTGACTTTCTCACCGATGTCAATGAAATCGCCAATTTAGTGGTAGGTGTTAATAATGGCTCGCCCGTCTATTTGCACGAAGTCGCCACCGTGCGCTTGGGCGCGGATCAAGCCGAGCAATATGTGTGGTTTGGCACAGGCGCGGCAGTTCAGGAAAAAGGCATTACTCAACGCGGCGAATTTCCCGCAGTGACCATTGCGATTGCTAAACAACCCGGCACGAATGCGGTTGAAGTGGCGAGCCAAGTAATTGAACGCTTTGAACAAATGCGCGGCGTGTTCGTGCCCGACAATGTGCAAGTCACCGTCACCCGCAATTATGGCGAAACCGCCAATGCGAAAGCGCAAAAACTCATCGGCAAACTGAGCTTCGCAACCGCGTTTGTGGTGATTTTGGTATTAATTGCTCTGGGCTGGCGCGAGGCGATTATCGTCGGCATGGCAGTGATTATTACCTTAATTATCACGCTGTTCGCGTCTTGGGCATGGGGCTTTACTTTAAATCGGGTGTCTTTATTCGCGCTGATTTTCTCAATCGGGATTTTGGTCGATGATGCAATTGTGGTAGTGGAAAACATTCACCGTCATTTGCAGCTTGGCAACACCAATTTACTCAAAGCGATTCCTGTCGCGGTGGATGAAGTCGGTGGCCCAACAATTTTAGCCACCGCAACCGTGATTGCTGCTTTATTGCCGATGGCATTCGTTTCGGGTTTGATGGGGCCGTACATGAGTCCGATTCCAATTAATGCCAGTTTCGGGATGGTGATTTCCTTGGCGGTGGCGTTTATTTTCACCCCGTGGCTGACTTATAAGGTATTACGCAATGTGGCGCATCATTATGTGGAGCACGGCGGCGACGAAGATTTAAAACGCAGTGTTTCCTATCGGATTTTTAATCATTACATGCGCCCATTTTTACGCCGCACCGCGTTGCGTTGGATTTTATTAATCGCAGTGTTGGTGATGATTGTCGGTTCATTAGGTTTAGCCGTGACGCAACATGTGGTGCTGAAAATGTTGCCCTTTGACAATAAATCCGAGTTTCAAATCATTGTCGATATGCCCGAAGGCAGCAGTTTAGAAAAAACTACTCAAGTGTTAAATGAACTGGGGCGTTACATCGCGACTGTTCCTGAAGTC
>JBDLSS010000428.1:0-7172 GCA_039799345.1 Pseudomonadota bacterium | reverse complement strand
TTTCATGAGTCCCACAAATACCACCGAAACCCCAAAGCCCACCATTAATCTCCCCACGGCTGCAATTTCAAAATCGCTGGCAAGCCCGAAAATAATTGAGCCAATGCCCCCGATTAAATTGCCCACGGTGACAGAGGCGCGTGTCCCCAAAGTGTCGGCTAATACGCCTGCGGGCAGCTGCATTGCTGTGTAAATGTAGTAATACATCGCCACCAACGAACCCAGTGCCGCACCTGTGGTATTGAATGCCTGCATCAACTCGCCTGAAACCACGGCGGGCGCAATCCGTTGAAAAAATACCAACATATACGCCAAAATTAAAACTCCGTAAATCGTCCAGCGGGTTCGCTCAAAATGCGCTGCGTTAAAAGTCATGTTTCCATCCCAAGTGATTTTTAGATTTATTAGAAATTGCAAATTGCATTGTAGCGAAGTGTTGATTGATGGTGATAGCTTAGAATCTTAACTACGTCCCTAAGCTAAAAACACAAGATTGGTATTTACATAAGTCACTAATTATTTGATTTAAAATAAACTATCTCATTTCCACGCTTCCGCATCATACAAAGAATCATGTGGTTTAAATTACGCATGAGAGCTGCTAAATTTTAAAAACTAGCAGCTCTTGAGTTCAACGTGATTAGGATTAGCAATGTGGCATAGGCTGGGCATTACCCCAAATTTTCTGATTCAAAAGCTCTTAAACTCATCCGTCGCCGCCACCAAGGCACTCAAAATACTCGGCTCGCTGGCAGAATGTCCCGCCGCTTCAATAATTGATAAACGCGCCTGTTCGCCCCATGCCTGTGCCAATTCCCACGCCGCGTTCACAGAACAAATCATGTCATAACGTCCATGAATCATAATGCAGGGCAAATGCTTGATTTTATGCACTTGTTCTAGCAAATAATTTTCAGTCGGAAAAAAGCCCAGATGATACGCATAGTGATTTTCAATGCGCGCAAACGCTTCCATCGGCTGGGGCTGCCTGAATTTATCCACCGTAAGCGGCACTAATTTCATGGTTTGCGATTCCCACGCCGTCCAATGCAGCGCGGCTTGTTCACGCACGGCGGCATCTGGGCTGTTTAAATATTTGCGGTAGGCGGCGACTAAATCCGTGCGTTCTGCTTCAGGAATAAAATTTTGATAAGCTTGCCATTGTTCTGGGAAAAAAGCATGAGTGCCGTGCTGATAAAACCAATTTATATCTTGTTTTCGAGATAAATAAATCCCTCGCAAAATCATCCCTGTGCAACTTTCAGAATGCGCAACGCCATAACTTAACGCCAAAGTGCTGCCCCAACTGCCGCCAAAAACCAGCCAGTTTTTAATCCCTAAATGTTGTCGTAATTTTTCAATATCTGCGACTAATGCGCCTGTCGTATTCTCTTGTAATTCCGCATAAGGCTTACTTTTGCCGCTGCCGCGTTGGTCAAATAACACAATGCGATATTTTTCGGGGTCAAAAAAACGGCGGTGCACAGGGTCGATGCCTGAACCTGGACCGCCGTGTAAAAATAATACGGGTTTTCCCGAAGGATTGCCGACTTGTTCATAATAAATTGTGTGCAGTTCGGAAACGGCTAAATAATCTTGTTGATAAGCTTCAATTTCTGGATAAAGTTCAGGCATTTGTTGATAAGCTCTAAGTTTATCTGAACCACAATTCACACAATTAGCATAATTTACACAATTATTTAAAAATAATTATTTTGTATTTTAATTGCGGTAATTGCGGTAATTGTGTTAATTAAGTGAATTTTGGTTCAGAAATGTTTTAAACCCGCTTGCCCTGCGCGTCAAACTGCAATACTTCAATTTCGCCATTTTCATCGGTGATTTCAGCAGTTTGCAGCACGCCATCAGGGCGATATTGATAACGGTGTGATAATTCGACTTCACCGTAAACCACTTTTTCGCACAAGACCATGCGGTCTACGGCATCATAATGCGCACGATAATAAGTCATGCGATTTTCAGTGGTTTCCAAAGGATTGACCAAATTTAAGGGCAAATTCATTCCCGTATAAGACACGAAACACTGGGTTCTTAATTCGTCACTCATTTTAACGTACTCGCGGTTTATTGTTGATAGGACTTGTGAATTGAAAAATTCGGTTTAATACTTTCTTACTGTGTGGAAATTTTAAAATTTTGACAATGATACGCCAATCTCGTTATCCTTTACGGTAAGCTCCTCATTCATGGGGAGGAATAATCCATCGACCTCTATCCGTCGGCGGGTTTCACCTGACGGATGAGGTCGGGTATGGATTGAAACATCGTAAACCACTTTTTCACACAGCACCATTTATCCCGTCTAAATATCTGTGAAAATCGCTTAGCTTGGCGAAAACAACCCCGATTCTGTGGCGAACAGCCCGCTAAATTAATTACTCTTTTGCGTGAGTGGTGTAAAATAGCCAAATAGCTTATTTACAACCTGATTGGGTTGTCTCGATTATGGACAATGACTAGGAGATAAGAGAATGACGATGGATGACCGCGATGGAGTCATCTGGTTTGACGGGAAATTAGTGCCTTGGCGTGAAGCAAAGGTACATGTGCTGACCCATACCTTGCATTATGGCATGGGCGTGTTTGAAGGCGTGCGCGCTTACAACACCGACAAAGGCACGGCAATTTTCCGCTTACAAGATCACACGCGCCGCTTATTTGACTCAGCGCATATTTTAGCAATGCCTCTCTTGGAAGACAAAGAGACCATTAACGAGGCAACCCGCGCCGTAGTCCGTGAAAACAACTTGGAAAGTGCCTATATCCGTCCGATGTGCTTCTATGGTTCAGAAGGCATGGGCTTGCGCGCTGACAATCTCAAAGTGCACACCATTATTGCAGCATGGACTTGGGGCGCGTATTTGGGCAAAGAAGGCATGGAAAAAGGCATTCGCATTCGCACTTCTTCCTACACCCGTCATCACGTCAACATCACCATGTGCAAAGCCAAAGCCAACGGCAATTACATGAACTCGATGCTTGCCTTACAAGAAGCGATTTCTTGCGGTTACGACGAAGCGATGTTACTCGACGCTGAAGGCTATGTGGCTGAAGGCAGTGGCGAAAATATCTTCATCGTGCGCGATGGCGTGATTTACACCCCCGACTTAACCTCGGCTTTGAACGGCATCACCCGTTCCACGATTTTCACCTTGGCAGCCGAATTGGGCTACACCATCAAAGAAAAACGCATCACCCGCGACGAAGTTTACATAGCTGATGAAGCCTTTTTCACAGGCACTGCCGCAGAAGTCACCCCGATTCGTGAAGTGGATCGTCGCACCATTGGTAGCGGAACACGCGGTCCGATTACCGAAAAACTACAAACCCTGTATTTCGATGTGGTGCACGGTCGCCATCCTAAACACCTTGACTGGTTAACCTTAGTTAAGTAAGTGAGCATCTCATGAGCCAAAATAAAGCCACGCCAAACGATAAACAAGTGTATGAAGTCACCGCAGCCGATTTACCGCTGCATTGCCCCATGCCTAGCATGAGCTTGTGGAATTCACACCCGCGCGTCTATTTACCCGTGCAAGCCACAGGTAAAGCCCAATGTCCTTATTGTGGCGCAGAATATGTCTTAGTTGGCGGCGCAGCCCACGCGCACTAAATGCACAACGATTACCCTCCCAGCTATTTAATAATCTCTCCCAGCTGGGTGGGGGATTTGGTGATGGCACAAAGTTTATTCAAAGTGCTGAAATATCAAACCCCTACCGCTACTATTGACTTGCTTGCCCCGCACTGGATGAGCAGCTTAATCGCCCGAATGCCCGAAGTGCGTTATGTGCATCCGCATCAGCTTGAACATGGCAAATTGCAATGGCAGGCGCGGCGTGATTTGGGAAAAAGCTTGCGTTCCCGAAATTATGATCAAGCGATTCTGTTAGCGAATTCTTTCAAATCTGCCTTAATTCCCTATTTTGCAAATATTCCCAAGCGCACAGGGTTTCTCGGTGAAATGCGTTATGGTTTAGTCAATGACGTGCGCCCGCTGAATAAGCTGATTTTGCGCCGTACCGTTGACCAATTTATTGCCTTGGGCTTGCCTGCGGGCGACAAACGCCAAGGGCAATTATTTTTCCCGCCGCGCTTATCCCCAGCCCCTGCCACAGCCGTTTTAACTCGCCTAAATTTAGAGACCACGCGCCCAATTTTAGCCCTGTGTGCAGGCGCGGAATATGGCCCGGCTAAACGTTGGTCGCCCGAAAATTATGCAGCAGTTGCGCGGCAAAAAATCAGCGAAGGCTGGCAAGTCTGGTTATTTGGTTCGGGAAAAGATGTGGCGATCAGTGAACAAATTCGCCATGCCGCAGGTGAAGGCTGTTACAACCTCGCAGGCGAGACGAATTTAGGGGAAGCGGTGGATTTGTTGGCATTGGCACAAGTGGTGATTAGCAACGATTCGGGTTTAATGCACGTTGCCGCTGCCTTGGATAAGCCTTTGATTGCGATTTACGGTTCTTCCGATCCGCATATGACTCCACCGCTCAAACCTGATGCCAAGATTTTATATCGAGCCTTGTCTTGCAGCCCTTGCTTTAAACGCGAATGCCCGCTGAAACACTTGCGCTGTTTAAGCGAAATCACTCCTGAACAGGTCTTGGAAACTTTGGCAGTATTAGGTGCGTAAATAGGTGTTTACTACGCCCCCACTTCATAAACAATGATTTGTTTAAAGTCTTTGGTTTTAATCTTTAGCCTCCTTCACTGGGGGCAACTTCAAATAGTTTGCTTCGCCCTTCATCAGTCCCGCTTTTTACGAGTGATTTCCAAATGACATCTAGCAACACCCTGTATTTGGTCGATGGTTCTTCTTATCTGTATCGTGCTTATCACGCCATGCGCAACCTACAGAATGAACAGGGTAAACCGACGGGTGTCGCCTATGGTGTGACCAACATGCTCAAACGTTTATTGCAAGAATATCAGCCACAACATGCCGCGATTGTGTTTGATGCCAAGGGCAAAACTTTTCGCCATGAACTTTATCCCGAATACAAAGCCACGCGCAGTGCCACGCCCGATGAATTAATTCAACAAATTGCGGTCACGCATGACCTAGTTCGCGCCTTAGGTTTTCCTTTGTTAATGGAAACGGGCGTTGAAGCTGATGATGTCATCGGCACGCTTGCCAAGCAGGCAGAAGCGTTGGGAATGCAAGTGGTAATTTTCACAGGCGACAAAGATTTTGCACAATTAGTGAATGAAAATATTATATTAATCAATACAATGAATAATAGCCGTTTGGATATTGCAGGCGTAGAAGAAAAATTTGGCGTGCCGCCGCAAGCGATTATAGATTATTTGATTTTAGTCGGCGACAGTTCCGACAACATTCCCGGTGTGGACAAGGTTGGGGCGAAAACCGCGTCTAAATGGTTGCGGCGTTATGGCAGTTTGGAAAATTTATTGAATAATTCGCGCAGTGTCGTCGGTAAAGTCGGGGAAAATTTGCGGGCAGCCGTGCCGCAATTTCCTTTGGCGCGGGAATTGGTCACGATTCGTTGCGATGTGCCCTTGCCACTCAACGTGTCACAATTGCAAATGCAGGCTTCACAACCTGAAAAATTGTGCGAATTATTTGCAGAACTGGGATTTAAACAATGGTTGAAAGAATTGGGCGGGGAAATTGCGCCCGCACTTCCAATTGCACCGCCCACGCCTGAACCCACTATTGAAGAAACACCTGAAATTATCGCCATTACTCCAGAAAAACTGCAACAAGCCGAATTTACCTCACAAATTATTCTCAATGAAACTGAATTCAATTTATTTTTAAATAAGTTACAAAGTTGTAATTTTTTTACTTTAGACATAAAAACTAATACCGCTGTTTACTTAGAAGCGCGTTGTGTTGCCTTATGTTTTGCCTTGCCGACGCTGGAAAGTTTTTATTTACCGCTCGCACATGATTATTTAGGCGTGCCGCCCCAATTAGACAAAAATAAAGTTTTAGCTGCATTAAAACCCGTGTTAGAAGCGGACATGCCGCAAAAACAAGGACATCATTTGAAAGTGGCGCGGCATGTGTTGGCAAACGAAGGCATTCACTTGCGCGGCATTGGTTTCGACAGCGAAATTGCTGCTTATGTTTTGAACAGCACCCATGCTCACCAGCGCGAAACCTTGAGTATTGAATATTTAGAACGTCAATTACCCGACTTTAGTGAAGTTGCAGGCAAAGGCAGTAAACAATTGGCATTTAGTCAATTAAGTATTGAAAAGGCTGCCGAGTTTTGTCTGCGCGAAGTGCAGATGCTTTACGCTTTATACGCGCCTTTGCATGCAGAATTGATGGCAACCCCCAGTTTAGAAAAAGTGTTCGCAGAAATTGATTTACCCTTGCTTTGGGTTTTGGCAGAAATGGAACGGCGCGGTATTATGCTAGATGTGGATAAATTAGCGCATCATAGCCAAGAATTAGGATTACGTTTGCAACAATTGGAACGTGAAGTGTATGCGATGGCGGGCGTAGAATTTAACTTAAATTCGCCAAAACAATTACAAAGTGTTTTATTTGAAAAAATGGGCTTGCCTATTTTAGAAAAAACTTCGACAGGACAAGCTTCTACTGCGGAATCAGTGTTGCAAGAATTGGCAAATGATTATCCTTTACCCGCACTAATTTTGGAATATCGTAGCCTGAGTAAATTGAAATCCACCTATACTGATGCGCTGCCCGCCTTAATTAATCCTAAAACGGGACGTTTACACACCACTTATAATCAAACGGTGACGGTGACGGGTCGTTTATCTTCAACTGAGCCTAATTTACAAAATATTCCGATTCGTAGCGCGGAAGGGCGACGCATTCGCCAAGCTTTTATTGCGCCGCAGGGAGCGGTGTTGTTGGCGGCGGATTATTCACAAATTGAATTGCGAATTATGGCGCATTTGTCAGGCGATGCAGGCTTGTTGGCGGCGTTTGCGGCGGGGGAAGATATTCATCGGGCGACGGCGGCGGATGTGTTTGGCTTGCCTTTAAACGAGGTTTCGACCGACCAGCGGCGCAGTGCAAAAGCGATTAATTTCGGCTTAATTTATGGAATGTCGGCATTTGGTTTGGCAAAACAATTAAATGTGACGCGCTCGGTGGCACAAAGTTATATAGAGGCTTATTTTACGCGCTATCCTGCGGTGAAAAC
>JBDLSS010000427.1:0-8197 GCA_039799345.1 Pseudomonadota bacterium | reverse complement strand
ATTTGCAGCCGCATCAATATATAACGCGCCCCCCTCAACCGTATTACCGTTGACCATTGATAGATCGAAAAATTGCACCGTGCCGCTGTTGACTCTGATAATACGAAATCCAGTGCCGCCTCTGATAATGAAATTTCCAGCAGATGCGCCGCTTGTAGACTGTTTGAGTATGACACTTGAAGTAATGGCAGGTAATTCAGACCCTAATGAAATAATGTAAGGGCCTGCCCCCAAAACCCCCGAATCTATTTGAATAGTGTCTGTTGCACCAGAACCCGCGATGCAGTCAGCATGAACTGCCGCGTTAGCATTGGCATTATCAATAGCTTCCCGTAAGGTGCACAAGCTATTTGTCGTCAGGTTGTCAGCTAAACTATTGACTAAAATGGTGGCTGCCTGACTGGACAAGCTTAGCCCCCATAAACTTAGGCAACATAAAAATAAACGTATAAAGTGCCACATTTTAAATATCCTAGAGAATTTATTCCCTATTATGAAATTATAGAATTGAAACAGTTAGGCAAATTAAAGACCAAAAATCAATTTTAGAAAAGGGGATTCTGCTTAACAGGCGAATTTACCCGAAGAATACTGTACTTAAGCGAGCTGATTTTCATGAGTGACAAGTACATAAAACGATTGCGTCTCTCAGAAAATAGTCGATAATACCTTCAGTAAAAATTATTATGCTGAACTTTATAAAATACTTTTATTTCAGAGGGTAAGAATACAAAATGACACGCGAATTTATTCCACTGAACATCGCAATTCTGACAGTTTCAGACAGCCGCACCGAAGCGAATGACACTTCAGGACAAACCTTAGTGGAACGTCTTAGTGCAGCGGGACACAAACTTGCTGCCAAACAAATTACACCTGATGATATTTATAAAATTCGCGCAGTGGTTTCAGCATGGATTGCCAATCCTGACATTCAAGTAATTATCAGCACAGGTGGCACAGGGGTGACAGGTCGCGATGGTACACCTGAAGCAATTGCGCCTTTATTGGATAAGCAGTTAGATGGTTTTGGGGAGATGTTTCGCTATCTTTCGTATGAAGAAATTGGCACATCGACAATTCAGTCGCGTGCTTTGGCGGGCGTGGCAAATGGCACTTATTTATTCTGTCTACCCGGTTCGACAGGCGCGTGTAAAACCGCTTGGGATAAATTGATTAAAACACAATTGGATTATCGCACGCAGCCCTGTAATTTGGCAGAGGTTATGCCGCGTTTGTTGGAAAGTTGAAAGGGCAAAACTAAAGTTATAAAACCGATAATTTGTTCTTAACATTATTCAACTAATGCTAACTGCGACCGTAAAACAGTCGGGTTTATCTACCAAGGCAGGTCATAATATATTACGTGCTCCCACGATGTCTCTGTTGACCCATTCTCCAGACAACAAGCGTATTCTTTTTGCACCGCCTATTTGTTTAATTTCACCTGTCTTTGGATGTGTCTTGCTCGTATAGGATTCGCATACCTCTAAAACTGTTTTCCCGTACTCACTCGCTTTATTCTTCAAAAATTGCTTAAAGCGATAATGAGCAAAAGTAAGCATATTACGAACAGTCTTACTTTGAATCTTTCTATTTGCTCTACTTGTCATTTGAGAAGTTTCAAACGTAGGCAGCAAAATACAATCAAAGTTCTTAACTAGGGCGTGTCATCAATTAAGTTTTGGTAGTGCCAAATAAGTAAGAATTTTAGCCAGCTTGATTGCCTGAATCAGGATTGACAGGATTATCCGAATTAAACGGGATTACCCACTGATCTTCACAACATTAAGTTTAATTCTGAAAATCCTTTCATCCTGTAAATCCTGATTCAGACAATCATTATAACTTGAGCACTACCTTATTTTTAAAGTGCTGCGCAGTACCTGATGATTACATCATTCCGTCCATACTATTTTCTTAAAATCGAACCGTTTTTAGCAAACTTACTGCCGACTCCACACACTTGCCAACGCATTAAACACATACACTTGATTGCTGGTGGTGACCACATAGTAGAAAATTCCAGCATTGTCACGAGTAATGTATTTCACTGTTTCTTGACTGGGATAAGCGATACTCGACAAAGGAATTTTCGCACCTGTGTCTAATAACACGACATTGTTATTCTCCAATGTTGCTAACAATTCCCCTTCCGCACTCGGAATTGAGAACAAGCTTTTTAAAGGCATAATCTCGCTACTTTGCCAAGTTTGTAAATAAGGATGCCAATGGTATAACTTACCCGAGCTGGTGGTGACTAATAAACTGCCCATCGGATAACGCACATGTCCTTGCGTCAGATATAAAACCCCCGTCACTTCTCCTTTAAATCCACCGACAGGCATACCAAAGCCCGTATTTTGCAAAGCTAAAGTTTGCGGCGCGTTATTCACTGAATAACTCAAAGTCCCGTCAGTTTTGAGACTGAATAAAGTATCACCCACCAATTGCCCATTCGTTGCTCCAGAATTCAGATTTAACTTGCTGGCAGCCAAAGGGGCGAAACTGTCTACCATCAAAATTACTGAACTTGCCGCTTCTAAATGCAATTTTCCATTGGAATAATATTTCGCAAACTTACCGTCTTGACCAAAAGGTAAATTATTCAAGGTGCGATAACTGACATTTTGCAAATCAAAATCTTTCGCAGTACTGGCAGAATTGTAGAAGAAAATTGCCTTTTGCGGAAATAATGCTGTACGGAAATTAAAGGGTAAATTTGCATTAATATCAATAATATAAGCATCAGAAACAGGCAAATCATAAGCCACCACTTCTTGCAAACTAATATTATCTAACCAGTAATGATCAATTTCTTCTTTGATCGTACTGAAAATTAACTGCACAGGTGTGGTGTCTGGCACTGTAAATACTTCATCAAATTCCTGCATTTGCGTGCCTAACGTAAATGCACGGCGCAACAGTGTGCGTTCCGTGGTCGTGCCACTGCCCGTGCGTTGAATAGACACCGCTAAAGCTGCGATTTTATCCCGCGTTGCTGCACTAAACTGGATGCGGTATTGCTTGCCGGGTACTAAATTTAAGGTTTCTCCATACGTTGCAATCGTGCCAGAAGTTTGCGTGCCTCGATCCACCGCCATGCTGCCACCTGAATATTTCGCATCCCAAGCCGTCACCCCAAAATTGTTATTCCACTCACTAATACCACTGCTAAAATCTGGATTTTTAAGTAAATTAGTTCCGATAATATTGGCAATAGTATAGGGTTTCAGATAAAACCAATTCGTCATTGAGTGCAAATCTAAACCCCGTTCCTGTTGCCACGTTGCCAAGGAATAATTATTTGAGCCTCCGCGAATAATTACGTAATAAGCAGGATCAAGAAAGACACTTGGTGTATTACGTGAATACGGATTAAACAAATAGTTTTCATCTGAAGATTTCAACAAGTGACTGGTATTTTTATCGTTGTTGTTGGTCAATGAGGGCACAGAAATTGTTTTCTGGGTTTTATTCAAAGCGTACAGCATATTTTGCTTTAAATTAAAATTATCCATATAAGGTGCGTCTTGCAGCATTATATCAAGCTGTACACCCTTATTATTAATCGCCACATTTCCCGTCAAAGTAATATCGCTACTGTCTTGAACAATCAAGCCTGAAGCGGAACAATTGACGGCTGCATTTTCTTCTAAAGTAATTCCTTTGCCGTGCCCATCAATATAAACCCCCATACCGAATGGAATCTCATAATTAATGCTGCCTGTCTCCGTGGCATTATAACGTCGTGCACCATCCGTATTTCCGATGCTATTCAATACGATATTGCGCCGTAATATGATATTTAAATTCGCATTTTCGGGTAAATAACTCATTGCAAAATAAGTATAAATCCCGCCACAATCTGCCTTGGTATAACAGGGATGATTGATGATATTTTCTTCAAGACGGAAATTTTTCGCTTTGAAAAAAAAGCCGTTATGCGCAATATAATCCAGATGATTGCCTTTTAGTGACAGATTTTGTCCATAAAAACGAATCCCTACACCATCATCGTTGGGATTGCCCACATATTGATTATTTTTCGGTGGTGTGCCCGACATCCCTAATTTCCCCAAGCTTTCAAAACGCCCAATATTAGTAATGCTGTTGTTAATCACTTCGGAATCTTCGGCTTTCAGATGAATCCCTAGATTATTAGAATAATTAATACGATTATTACGAATCGAAATGGCATTTTGTCCCATGGTATTACGACTGACAAAAATACCAGGACCATCCACATATTCGATAAAGTTATTATCAATCACCAAATTATCTGCGAGCGCATTCACGCCTGTGCCTGAGTGTTGGATAATGTGAAAATTCCGCACCGTGACATAGCTCACGGTTGCATTACTCTCGGCATTCAAAATATTAAAACCATTTAAAATCATATCTTTAATCGTTGATGTACCGTCTGTGCTGGGTACATCCAGCGCGTAGCCTGCACCTTCCACAACAGCCATGTTCAAGTCCACACTTGCAGGCGGCCAAAAATACACCGTGAGTTTTTTGTCATCAAAAAACCACTCGCCTTCACTATCAAGCATTTCCAATTTATTATTCAGGAAATACCCCCAACCTGAAGCAATCACGGGTGCACCAAATAAATCCACCGTTCGATTGGTGTAATTCACCGCACTGATGGTTTGCGTTCCCAAAGTCCAACGGGCAGATTTGGTATGTGCATATGCGCCGATTAAGTTTTTTGTGGGCAAAGCATCCCAATCGGTTTGCTTAATTTTCATGGTGTTGCTATCAACAGCTTGCTCATTGAATAAATAGCCGCTATTGGGGTGACGCGCATACATGGCAGGCGCACCATTGATAAATAATTGACTAACCCCTTGATTATAATAAGTCCCTTTGTCGACGGGATTTTTTTTGTATAATAGTTGTGGAAGATTTACTTTGGTGAAGAAAATCTTATCCAAATTGGGTAAATTACCGCAGGTACTCGCGCTGCACCGTTGCCAACCCGTGAGCAATTCACTGCCGTTGACAGTGGGACGCGGTAAATTACTTTCTCCGAATGCGTCGAATACTAACGGTGCGCCCACTTTACCTGAATTACTGATTGCCACGTGTCCGCGCCAAGTGTCGCCACGTCGAAACAGCACAGAATCACCCGCTTGAAAAGTCGTATTGTTAACTTTGGCAAGGCTTGCCCATGAGGTATTAACGCTTAAACCATCATTGCTGTCGTTGCCGACATTACTGACGTAATAAGTCGCCGCTTCTACCATATTTAAACATCCGCAACAGAGTAAGATGCTTAATAATTTGATTTTATACATGACTGTACTTTCCTAAGAATATTGATCTTGTACCTATTCTAGGCAGGATCAGGAAAAAAATACAGTAGGCTTCAAGGGATGGGGATTAGTGCTAATAGGGTGTGCTGAAAAACGAAGCGCATCATTGGTGTGAGAACTATTAATCCCAATTGATGCGCCTCCTAGCGTCGGCACATCCTATTGCGCTGTTGAAAATCAGGTTGATGTTGGGTTGCCAACGGCAAGCCAACGAAGATATGGTTGAAAGGTGTTGGGGATTAATGTTGGGTTGCTGTTGGCAACCCAACCTACAACTACTGTTGAAAATCAGATGGGCAAGCAGGGAACTCAGGTTAATATTAGGTTGTCGTTGGCAGCGCAATCTGCGAAGCTATTCGTCACAAAACTTAAATCCAGCCTTTATTTTTCAACACGTCCATCGCCAGTTTAATTTGTCGTGTCGTAAATTGCTGTTTATGCGAATTCCAAGCATGAATGCGAATAATCACGTCCTCTAAAGTTTTCACCGCTTCATGTTTTATCAGCCAATGTACTGTTGATAATAGTTCCAAACCAAAAGGTGACTCAAATCCAGTTACTAAATCCGCAACTTTATCAAAACGGATACAGGTTTCAGGATACTGCATCAAGAAATTTGAGGCATCTTGACTTGCTTCAGGCATTAAACGTAACTGCTTATCAGGTGTGTCGCCACCATCGGCATAACCTGAAACTAAATACCCTTCAATCGCGAGGAGTACATGGCGTAAATTTTCTGCATAAGGACCATAATGAGCCTTGGTATATTTAAGTCGTAAAGGTTCGCCTGCTTCTTGCATGAAATACATGAGTTTATGTACTTCCAATAAACTGACAAAGGGATCGAGTAACCCATTTAAATAACGTTGCATTAACTCCACAAGTGCGGCACGTCCTGCGGTCATTTTTGGTGCAGCACGATGATGCATCATTTTTTCAGTTGTGGGTGCACCCTGTGGTTCATAAATGACAATATTTGTGTCGTTACAAATTTGTAGGGCTGCTTCAATACACGGCTTGACATTTGCCCAATCTAAACCGCCTAAACCACTGCCCAATGCTGGAATGGCAATTGACTTAATCTGTTGTTCATGAATAAAAACAGCTAAATCTTGTAAACCTGTTTTAATATCATCCATACGACTATTACCGCGCCAATGACGCTTGGTGGGAAAATTCACAATATAACGTGGATGGGTCAATTGTCCTGTGACATAAACAAACATTCGTCCAGGCTGAACTTCTTTACGTTTACATGCCACAACATAGGCTTTGAAATTATCTGGAAAAGCATTTTTGAATTGCAGTGCAATACCACGTCCCATCACGCCGACACAATTTACTGTATTAACTAAAACTTCAGCATCGGAATGTAAAATATTACCGCTAGTATATTCAATCATTTTGTCAGCCTCCTCAATAATACCAGCCTAGTTCTATTTGTAATGTTGGGCGATGTTCATTTAGTAATAATGCAGAATTGACTTATTGATATGTTTCTTCATTACAAACACCAATAAACTCAACTAAATGCCAAGGAAAGTATTTTTCCAATAAAAATTCGGCTTGTTTGCCTTCTTTATGGTGTTGCCAGTTTTTTGTCTTTACCGCTTGCCAGTCAATTTCGTTAAGCTTTTCCAAATCAGCACGATCCTCAAAATAATATGCACCTGCATTGGATAATGTAAAAGCCCAACGTTTATCATTGCGTTCTGCCCAATTTACAGTTTTCGATAAATCTGCCTGTAAATGAATAATGGGTGCTTGCCCACCTCGATAGCTCAATTCAGCATGATTAGCTTGATGAATAAGGTAAAGCATAATCGAGCGTGGGCAAAAGTAAAACGGCACACACTCGCCCACATGCAAATCAGGATAGCTGGTTAAAGTCAGTTCGTGGAGACGGCGTTGTTTAATTTGATTCATGCCGATGGTCGTACCCAGTGAACCACGTTTAATGATGTCTGCATCACACCACAAGCCATTATTGGCAATAATTGATTGCAGCCTATCCACATGCACGATATGGTAAATTTTAGGTTGTGCAGGTATAGTCATGTTTTATTTTCGGTAACCCAACATTAATCTAATCTCCGCAACTATTGTCTTATCTCATTCCACCGAGGCTCTTAACGTCAGCACATCCTATTACATTATGCTTAATCGATAAAAAATAGAGGATAGAAGACAATATATGAAAACCCTTTTACTCGAAATTGATGATCGGAATTATGCAACAATTTTGGCATTTACCAAATTACTGCCAGAAACACATTGTCGTGTTTTGGAAGAAGACATTCTCTCTGAAGAAGAATAACATCATATTCAAGTCTGCAAAGCTGGTCGGGGTTTGTAACCCCGACCAGAAGGTGTGAAAACTTCAGAGTAAGCCGAAACGTTACGGTGCAGGTTGCAAACCTGCACCAGTAAGCCAACGAAGATATGGAACGAAAAGATATAATGATTGGAAGGTGTTGGGGATTAATGTTGGGTTGCTGTTGGCAACCCAACCTACAACTTGAGTCAACCATGAAAAGCTCACTCCCTCAAAAATCCCAATTCAAACACCAAGGGTTGCAATTTCTCAGTCAAAATTTTGTATGCACTTTCAAAATCATTGAAACTGACGGGCGGGAAATCGCCGCTTTCATTGCGTTTTTTAAGGGCATTACGGATTTGATACCAGCCAACATCGGGGCGATTTAATTTGAGTTCGTCGCGAACATTGCGGGGGTCTGTGTGGACAAAGTAGGCTTTCCACAATTCGCGCCCAGCGTCTAAAACGGCTTTGGCTTCTTTTGAAAACTTCTTTTTCTTGAGATATTCCACCATGAAATCAGATTCAAAGCGGGCGGTGGCGTTGACTTCAGCTTCTG
>JBDLSS010000426.1:0-14966 GCA_039799345.1 Pseudomonadota bacterium | reverse complement strand
AAACTCCGTTATAATGCTTTAGCTAAGATGGTAAATGCAGTCTGTCAAATGCAGGGGAAAAACCAAACAACAATTCCCAAGCTTTCTGCTCAAAACGAATAATGCTAAGATAAGCCACGCGCTGAACTCATTCCCCTTTACAAGAGGGTGAAGGCACAAAGCCTGTCATCATCCCACAAGCTTTTAAGCGCACCCTCTTTATCCAAGCGGAAGGCTGTCAATTCGCAGCCAACTAATAGCCATCACCGAATTTTTCACAGCCTCTCTTAATAAAACCAAGGAACTTATCCCGATGAGCGCAACGATTATCGAACAAGCAACACCCCGTTTACACCGTTCAGAATTAGCCGTGCCCGGCACTAACCCCGCTTTCTTTGAAAAAGCCGCACAATCTAACGTCGATTGCATTTTCTTAGATTTAGAAGACTCCATCGCCCCCGACGACAAAGAAGTTGCCCGTAAAAATATCGTTGCCGCTTTGAACGACATCGACTGGGGCACAAAGACGATGTTAGTGCGTATCAATGGTTTAGATACGCAATACATGTATCGCGACGTAATTGAAGTGGTGGAAAACTGCCCCCGTTTAGATATGTTATTAATTCCTAAAGTGGGCGTGCCTGCGGATGTGTACGCTTTAGATATGCTGGTCACGCAAATTGAACAAGCGAAAAAACGTCAAAAACGTTTAGGCTTTGAAGTGTTAATCGAAACCGCTTTAGGCATGGCAAATGTTGAAGCAATTGCGCAATCCAGCAAACGCTTAGAAGCCATGAGCTTTGGCGTGGCAGATTATGCGGCTTCTACCCGCGCCCGCACCACGGTTATCGGCGGTGCACATCCTGAATATGGCGTATTAACCGATAAAACCACCAACGGCAGTGCCCGCGATTTCCATTGGAATGATATGTGGCATTTTGCACAAGCCCGCATGTTAGTGGCTTGCCGCGCTTATGGCTTACGTCCTATCGATGGACCTTTCGGTGATTTCAGCGACCCTGATGCTTATGTGGCTGCTGCAAAACGCGCTGCAATTTTAGGTTTTGAAGGGAAATGGGCGATTCACCCCAGCCAAATTGATTTGGCAAACGAAGTGTTTAGCCCCAGCGAAGCCGAAGTGACCAAAGCACGTCGTATTTTGGAAGCGATGGCAGAAGCCCAAAAAGCAGGAAAAGGCGCAGTGAGTTTGGACGGTCGTTTAATCGACATCGCCAGCATAAAGATGGCAGAAAACTTACTGCAAAAGGCACAGACCATTAGTAAGGCGTAAGTTTTTAATAGCGTTATCCTCCCCCTGAAGCCTAGGGCGTGTCATCAATTAAGTTTTAACTGCGCCCTAACCTCCCCTAAAGAGGGCTAAACCTTAAAACCAGCTCCTAAAGGGGACTTAAAACATTAAATAACTTGTTTATGTTTAGCCTACTCTAGGGGGGCAGGGGCTTCTTCAAAGATTTTTAAACGCACTACTTTTTGTAAAAACCTTAGGAGTTACGCAGTTAAATCTGTAACTATTTGATTATTATAATTAGTGCACAACCTCATTGATGATTGCTTCTAAGGAATGCTTACCGATTCAATTAATTGCGAAACCAAAGCACTCGCATCTTCATGCGTAGCACTGACTAAACGGTGTCCCACCACCGCAGGTAGAATTGCCTGCACATCTTCAGGAATCACAAAATCGCGCCCGTGCATCAATGCCCAAGCCTGCGCACTGTGCAAAATTGCCAAACCAGCACGAGGTGACAGACCCATTTGATAACGCGGTGATTGGCGGCTGGTGGCAAGAATCGCTTGTAAATAATCAATTAAGGCATCGCTGACGGTGACTTTTGCCACTTGGGATTGAATTTTAATAATTTCTTCAATGCTGACCACGGGCTGCAAAGTTTCCAATAATTCGCGGCGGTCTTTGCCTTTCAACAATTCACGTTCGGTGCGTGCGTCAGGATAACCCAACGCGAGTCGCATTAAAAAACGGTCTAATTGTGATTCTGGCAGCGGAAATGTGCCGATTTGATACAAAGGGTTTTGGGTGGCAAGCACGAAAAATGGCGACGGCAATTGATGACTTTCGCCTTCAATGGTCACTTGGTGTTCTTCCATCGCTTCGAGTAACGCACTTTGCGTTTTGGGTGTAGCGCGGTTAATTTCATCCGCTAACACCATTTGCGAGAAAATTGCACCGCGATGAAATTTAAACTGTCCCAGCGTTTTATCGTAAATTGACACTCCGATGATATCGGCAGGCAATAAATCGCTGGTGAATTGAACCCGTTGAAAACTTAAACCTAAGACTTTGGCGATGACGTGAGCGAGCGTGGTTTTGCCAACGCCGGGCACGTCTTCAAGCAACACATGCCCTTTTGCAATCAGGCAGGTCAACACTAAGCGGATTTGGGTTTCTTTGCCCAAAATCACTTGGTTAATTTGAGCAACAATCTGGTCAAGCGTGGCTTTTGTAGGGGTCATCAGGCACGTTCCCTGTGGGTAAAAGTAGACAATAATATAGTATAAGGGGAAATTTGGGTGCTGGGGAAATTTGTGCTTGCTTTGGACTGTGTTGGCTATGGCACGCTATAATCAGATATTCCTCATTTTTCATCGGCAAGCTCCGCCATGTCTGATTTATATAAATCGCTCAAAAAGATTTTAACCCGTGTACGTGCTACGCCGTTTCACCCGCAATGGTTTGTGTATCGTCAGCAGCATCAACACCAATTAGCCATTGCCAAAGTTTTGCAGGGAAAAATTTTAGACATTGGTTGTGCAGACCAGCCCTTGCGCCCATATTTACCGCAGGATGTGGATTATATTGGTTTGGATTATTACAGCACGGCAGTGAATTGGTACGAGACCCGCCCGATGTTATACGGCGACGCACAAGCCTTGCCCTTGGCGACGGAAAGTGTGGATTGCGTGCTGTTATTAGATGTTTTGGAGCATTTACCGCGCCCTTACGCTTGCTTGCAAGAAATTAAACGGGTATTAAAACCGCGAGGGGTTTTAGTATTACAAGTGCCGTTTTTATATCCCATTCACGACGCACCTTTAGATTTTCAGCGTTGGACTAGTCATGGTTTGCGTGAACAAATTTCACAACAGGGTTTTATATTAAAACAAGAAATTCAAATCGGGAAACCTTTGGAAACAGCGGCATTATTGATGAATATTGCCATCAGTAAAACTTTGCTCAATTGGATTAAAGCGAAACATCCTGCCTTAATTTTGGGAATTTTCGCGCCGCCACTGGTGTTAGGAATTAATTTATTGTGTTGGCTGGCGAGCTATTTTAGTTCTGAAGATACCTTAATGCCACATAGTTATCGCTGGATTTTGGGGAAACAGCATTGACTGTAGAAGTCGCCCGCATGAAGCGCAGCATACCCCTTAGGAATGACGAGGATTATTATTTAATTTCCCTTAGGGCGAGTCATCAATTAGGTTTTAACAGCGCGTTTAAAAACCTTTAAAGAAACCCCCAATCCCCTAAAGGGGGCTACACACAAACAAGTTATTTAATGTTTAATATTTAAAAGGGACTTAGGGGCTGGTTTTAAGGTTTAGCCCTCTTTAGGGGGTTGGGGCGCAGTTAAAACACTAATTCCTTTATTTTAAATAAGTTGTTATTTTGCGGCGCATAATTACATTGGCAGTGCTCAAGTTGTAATGATTGTCTGAATCAGGATTTACAGGATGAAAGGATTTTCAGAATTAAACTTAATATTGTGAAGATCAGTGGGTAATCCTGTTTAATTCGGATAATCCTGATTCAGACAATAAGCTGGCTAAAATCTTTACTTGTTTGGCACTACCATTACATTTTAATTAAAATTAAACAGTTAAATATTAAACTGCGTCATTCCTAATTCTCTTTAATAACAGATTTAGTGCAATTCATTTTGATAAGCCTGATAAAGCGACATCACCGTTTTGACATAATTTTGCGTTTCCCGATACGGTGGAATTGCATTACCATAACGAATGACCGCATTTTCACCCGCATTATAGGCAGCCACTGCTAATTCTTTATTACCATTAAACATTACGAGCAAATCACGCAAATACCGAGAACCCCCATCTACATTTGCCACAGGATCAGTGCGATCAGTCACCCCATATCTAGCTGCTGTGCCACGCATTAATTGCATCATGCCTGTCGCGCCTGCGGGAGAAACGGCATTGGGATTGTAGGCTGATTCTGCTTGGATAACAGCATGAATTAAAGCGGCTTCGACTTGAGTACGGCTTGACGTTTCTTGTACCAACTGCGCGTAATCCTGATAGCGTTTGCGCAACACCGTTGCCGCAGAATATGACCCACCCGAAAATGGTTGAATCGTACCATTGCCTTGGTAAACTAATTTATAACGAGTGTCTCTGGGACGATCTGTGAGATGTACAACACCTTCTTTATCAATAAATCGATAAATTTTCACACTGCTAAACACAGGATTAGCCGTGTTGCGCCCTGTGGTGGGACGATTGACTAATTGATCTGTGAAATGTATTTGCCCTTGAGAATCCACATAACGGTAAATTTCTCCGCCCAGGCTACTTTGGCTAAAAAGTTCTAAACAGGTTAATAAAATAAGCTTCTGGTGAATGCGGGGTGAATTAATCATAAGGTGTGTGAGCTTACCTAAGAATATGTTTGAACAGGGTGAGTTAACTTATTGCCACCTGAGTATGTCGAAAAGCTTAATTATAACAAGTTGTACCTAAAAGAATAAATAGAAGAAGATCAGCACTCGTTAAATGTCCAGAATCCTATTAAAACTCTCCAGCGTGATTAAGGACTGAACACGATCAGCCCTTAAATTTCTCGTTTCCGACTTAATTTAGATGGTAGTCATGTTGAGGTTTTAATGTTCGTGTTCTGCCACCATTTTCAATCCGACTTGAGTTAATAAAGCCGCGCGTTGTTGACGCAAATTTGCCACATTGACGGCATTATGCTCAATACTTTCAGAAAGCTGCTGTAATGCGTCATACCATAAATCTTGTTTCGCATAGACAAAGGCAGGCGTATTTTTGCCTTTCAGCTCATTTTCTAAAGTTGCGGGTTTGTTGACATAAACAATTGAACCTGAAGAATAACTGTCTGAAAGACTGTTGTTCTCATTCATCACTGTCACACTCCATTCATATTCCACCTCTTTACTGAGCTTAATTCCCTCAGCAGCTAAATCAATGCTGTGAATTCCGTCTTTCACTTCAGACAAAACTTTTTCTAACACAGGCAGGGCGTTACTGGGATTGCTTAAACTGAACGTGATTTTTTGCGGTTTCTTACTGTAAATTGCCCAATAAAGTTTGGGGCTAGGATTGACCGTTTTGCCTGTATGTTCAGGGCTTAATACGGCAATCGTGATCGGTACGCTGGCACTGCCTCGAGTTCCGCCCCCAATGCGTCGGGTGGGTGCGCCACTGACCACGGGTTTGTATTCAGGAACGGCGGTGCTGGGAGCGGGAGGATTAGGAGCTGGGTTATCTGCGGCAAAACTGGGCAATGTGGAAACAACTAAACTGCTTAAGATTAAACTGTATAAATAAAAATGACGCATTATTAACCTCTGACGATTCTAATTTTTAGACGGATGTGCGTGATAACACACGGTGAATAATGATATGTGAATGCTTACCTTTTAAGGCAACCTCGCCCACGCAATCCGTTACGAATTGATTACCTAGATAGTGTAGCGTAGCGTCTCCAATCAGCACACGACAAAGACTATTTGTGTCCACACTTTTATCAAAACTTTCTAAACGTGATGCCGTGTTGACGGTGTCTCCAATTACAGTATATTCCTGTCGTTTAATGCCACCCAAACTCCCTGCAATCAATGCCCCTGTAAAAATCCCCACGCGCATTCGTATTGTGGGTAAACCTTGCGCCTCCCATTGTGTTTGCAAACGCTCCATTGCCGCACGCATCGCTAAGGCACAATCCACCGCATTCACCGCATCTTGTGCGATGGCTTCGGGGGTGGTGCTTGGAATCGGCACGCCAAACACTGCCATGATGGCATCACCAATAAATTTATTGACATGCCCATGATGCTGCTCAACTAAATCAACCATGGTTGACATGTATTGATTTAACCAATCCATGAGTGCTTGGGCTTCCATGTCTTCGGACAAAGTGGTGAAATTTTGTAAATCGGTAAACAACACGGTTGCCACCAACCGTTGCGAACGCAAACGCCCTGCATTTAAATATTGCTCGCGTTCTTGCCACATCACTTCCGCCACATTTTTAGAAACATGCTTTGAAAATATTTGCATCAATTCAGCACGTTGCTGACTTTCTTGATAGGAAAGGTAAATAATCATCGCGACTGAAGCCAAACCCCAGCTTAATAACGGTGCAATTACTACCATCCATAAATCATAAAGAAAGGCAGTATAAACAAGACCTAAAATCGCAAACATTCCCGTTAACACTACGGGCACAAAAAACCATAAATTGGGAATCCATAAACACAGCAACGCGCCCGCCATCGCCCAGAAACCAATCCACAAAATTTCTTCATGGCTGCTTAAACTGCGTAATAAGTGGGCTTCGCCTTGCGCAAGCTGTAACAATTGGCTGGTGATATAAGCATGAACTCTCGCCCCTGCAAAGCTGGGTTTTTCGAGGGGTAAAAATTGAGAAATGGCGGGGTAGAGAAAATCGGGGGTGGCTTCGGCGTTGGTGCCGATGATAACTATTTTATCGGTGAAAAAATTGGCGGGGATTTTATGGTCAATAATCTCACTAATACTCAGACTGTCAAATTCTTGGGGGGCTGCAGGATAACTTAACATTAGTTGAATGCCTGCGGCGACTTCTTCTGTGCTGTAGCCACCAAAACCGAAGTTTAGGGGAGCTAAATGCACTTTTCCGAAATAAATCGCTTCAGGATTTTTGGGATCAGCGGTGACATGAATTCCTTGTTTTACAAGATAATTAACGGCTAATCTTAATCCAAAATAATCCAAAACTTGATCTTGATTGTCTTGTATATAAAAGAGGCTTCGACGCACTGTGCCATTTTTATCGCTGGGTAAATCGTTAAAACCGACTTGATTTTGATCATTGATAAAGGCAGGGGCTTTAACACCACGTTCCCCTTGAATATTTTCTACTTTGCGAATGGCAATGAGATTTTTATGCTGCGAATAGAGATTTTTTAAATGCTCATAGCCTGCCCCACCTTGCAAGGGGACGGGAAAATCTCGATATAAATCAAGACCGACAACACGAGGTTGTTGTTCTAAAATATTTTCAAAAACTTGGGAGAGGTCTGCATCTGTGATGGGATAACCAAAACGACGTTGGTCTTGGTCTGTGAACCAAACGATAACAATGCGGGGGTCAATCTTTTGTGGGGTATGTTGTAGGCGTGTCCACAGTAAACGGTCATAACTGGCAAGTTCAAGGGGTTCTAGGAAACCTGCGACATTCAGACCAAAAACCATTAACCAGACGCTTGCTCCAACACCAAGGGCAATGAAGCTCGCTGATTTCAGCCATTTCATCATGATTTTTTTGCAGTGAGAACTGCCTAGAGAAATTTCACTGAAGGTGAAATAAAAATGGTGCCGATGGCCGGACTCGAACCGGCACAGCTGTAAGCCACCACCACCTCAAGATGGCGTGTCTACCAATTCCACCACATCGGCTAATAACGCTCATTATAACACGTATTTTCCAGAAAAATAGCCTAGGATAGGCAGTTTTTCTGTAGATAACATCTATAAAACGGCAAGATGTTATCTTTCACAGACGAATACTTATTTATGATCAGTTTTTGGTGCGGGTAACGTTGGGATTTCGCTATTCTTACTGGTGCTGGGCGTTGCAGGCACATCACTGACTTTAGGAGCTTGTGTGGTCACGCTTTCTACAATACTTTTTGTGGGTTTAGCATGTTGCCCAGAAAAGTATGCCAAGCTTAAGCTGGTGATAAAAAATGCGGTGGCAAAACCTGCGGTTAAACGGGTGAGGAAGGAGGCTGAACCTTGGCTTCCGAACACGGTTGAAGATGCGCCACTGCCAAAGGCTGCGCCCGCATCAGCTCCCTTGCCGTGTTGGATTAAAACCAGTGTAATTAAACCAATGGCTACAAAGACGTGAAAAACAACTAAAATTGTATGCATATTCTTGATTACCTAGCGGCTTGACAGATCGCTAAAAATTCTTGTGCTTGTAACGATGCCCCACCGATTAATCCACCGTCGATGTCGGGCATTGCGAATAATTCGGTTGCGTTATTTGCCTTCACGCTACCGCCGTATAAAATTTGGATTTTTGCGGCAACGGCTGCGTCTTGCTTTGCCAAATGTTGCCGAATGACGGCATGAACGGCTTGGGCTTGTTCACGGCTTGCAGTTTTGCCTGTTCCAATTGCCCAGACGGGTTCATAGGCGATGACCGCTTGATGAAAACCTGCAATGCCTTCTGAGGCTAATACCGCATCGAGTTGGCGTAACACCACCGCTTCGGTTTGATTAGACTCGCGCTCACTGAGTGTTTCCCCAACGCAGAGAATGGGAATTAATCCTGCATTGCGCACGCGGGCAAATTTTTCTGCAACGACCTGATCACTTTCTGCATATAAACTGCGGCGTTCTGAATGTCCAATAATAACATAGCGACATTGCAGTTCTGCCAACATGTTTACGGCGATTTCACCCGTAAACGCGCCGCCTGCTTCGTGGGAGACGTTTTGTGCACCCCAACTGATTGCGCTGCCCGTTAATAATTGGCTAACTTGGGCAAGATAGACGGCAGGGGGACAAATTGAAACTTGTGCATGACTGATGTCTTGGCAACCTTGCTTAATCGCATCGAGCAATGCTTGATTGCTGGCAAGAGAGCCATTCATTTTCCAATTGGCTACTACCAGAGACTGACGCATTTGTGAATTCTCTATTTTAGACTGGCTTAATGGCTTGTTTGGAGGGGTCAAACGTGGTGAGCGTTTTTTAACTGCTTAATTTCGCTTCAATACGCTTGCCTAGACAAAGACAGGAATTATACAAATAATTTTGTATAGATGCTAGGGCGTGTCATCAATTAAGTTTTAACTGCGCTCCACCCTCCTTAAGAGGGCTAAACCTTAAAACCAGCCCCTAAATCCCCTAAAGGGGACTTAAAATATTAAACATTACATAACTTGTTTGTGTTTAGCCCCTTTTAGGGGATTGGGAGCTAGTTTTAAGGTTTTTAAACACGCTGTTAAAACCTAATTGATGACACGCCCTAGGCTGTTGTGCGATTTTATTCGTGTGCGTCTCTAGCTATTCGCGCATTCTTATTTTGCAGGGTGTATCTCAATGCAAGTATTCTTTTATCAATTGCACCGTAACATGTCAGCTTGTTCTGACGTTCTCAAATGTTTCATTCGGGGTTACAAACCCCGACTGGTTAAGGGTGAGCATTCAGCCGTTGTCTGATTTCATGCGAAATGAACAAGATATTCAGAAATTTTTTTCTGCAAACGCAATCTTATTCATATCACCTAAAATCTATCATAAAATTAGTTAAAACAATATGATAGATGCTAATAAATAACCCTCTTGGTCAAAACTGAGAGGGCTATTTATTTATAGAATACATAATTCATAAGTATATATGAAAATAAACCATGATTTGCCCTTTACGATTTTGCATGTCATTCAGAATATGTAGTGAAACCTTAAAAATCTTGGTTTCGTTACTTCACTACTTTTTTGGAGAATCGAATTGAAAAAACTTTCCTATCTACCTTTACTGGGCACGCTGCTGTGTAGTAACAGTCAGGCTGCTGGAATAGAAATTCGTCACGTCAACACAGTTTTTGCCAATATGGGGCAATGTACAGCTGAGTTTTTCTTGGATGCCGGGCCTCCTGGAGAAGAGGAACTCACAGATGTTCAAATCACCCTTGACTTACGGACAGGTGGCAAAAAAGGGACCAGTCTTTCCTTAGAAATTCCAAGTGTTGGTGGTTCGACGGCTAATAGGTATCAGACTGCCAGCGATACAGGTGAGGGTTTATGTAACGATGAACCCACTACTGTTTTTATCTTGCGTTCAGCAACTGCTGTGGTCAATGGTAAGCGAATCGACCTGCTCAAGACGAAGAGCGTCTTTATCGGTCATTTTAAACCAACTCCCATAAAGTTTAAGTAGCGATGGTGTAAAGGAGTCTCTTATTTTTGGGACTCCTTTTTCAACAACGAATTACTTACTTTATTTCTACCTTACAGGTATTTCAAACATGGCAAGAAACTTATTGATTATCGCGTGGCTGTGCATAGTGACTAACTATGCCTATGGTGCAGATGTTGTAAAGCAAACAATCGATGCCTACGGCGTTAAGATTGTGGTCATAAACACTGATGACGGACATGTTGACAAGCTTTTTGTCAACAATAAAGAAATTGATGAGGACGCATTTATCGAGATTAAATCGATAAAGCCTACGCCAGAAGACGTGTTGGCTGCCTATATTGTTAGCTCCGACGCAGGTGGTTCAGGCACAATGCCTGGTTATTCGTTACTGACAGTATCCAAAGAAAAGCAGGTTAGTTTCTTTTACGCTGGGTATGGTGAACCTAAATCTATTCATAGCGATGGCAAGTCAATCGTTATGAAGTTTCCCGCACTTCACAATCGCTTTGATCACTCGATGACAGAACCCGCTCAAACAGTCACCTATAGCAAAGGTAAAATTACCACTAAAAAAGGTAAGATGAAGTAAGAAAAGGAGGTATCTTCTCTCTTCATGAATTAAAAAGGGAGAAGATGCTTCTTGTTCATAGTGTATAGGGTCACTGATATTTCCTCGTTTTCCTCGTTCCCAAACTCCGTTTGGGAATGCCTGCAAGTCAAGCTCCGCTTGACGATTCGGAAAAGCTGCAACATTTTCTCATTTCAAAATTTGAGGATAAAATGACTGTACTTTTTATATTTTATAAGGATAATTAATTAGTTAAAGAGTATATGTATTTAACTACATATTATGCCTAATCTTTAACTTCTTTGAACTAGCCCTATCCCCCACCCCGCATTAGATTTAAGGAATCGAGTTCGGATTAAATAAACGGTCATATTCTAAAATCGCATAGCGATCCGTCATGCCTGCAATATAATCACTGACCGCCCGCGCCCGTCCGACTTCCGTGCCTAAACTGTTTTGCAAACGTTGCACTTCCATTTGTGCTTCCAAAGGCAATAAATAAGCGTCACTTAGAAAAGCTTCAAACAAGCGTTGAATAATTTCTTGCGCTTTAAACGCCATGCGCCGCACCCGATAATGTTGATACATTTGAGCATTTAAAAACTGTTTTAATTCCAAATGCTTTTCGTACATTGTGGCACTGAAGGTAATTAATTCATCCTCATTTTCACGCACTTCCACAATATTTTTAGGTTGCACCGCATCCAAATGTTCACGACTGGTGTCAATTAAATTATCCACTTGCGCGGAAATCATGCGTCGAATGATTTCGTGAATGGCGCGGCGTTGTGAAAGATTGGGATATTGTTTAATCACCGCATCATGATGCATGGCAAATAGAGAATATTCTCGCAACTGCCGAATGCTGATTAATTTAGCACGCAAACCATCATCAATATCATGCGTGTTATAGGCAATTCCATCGCAAATATTCGCCACTTGCGCTTCTAAACTCGGCATTCCCACAGGCGTTTTTAAAAAACGCGCGCCCACTGTGCCCAAATATTTAGCACGTTGTGGGCTGCAATGTTTCAAAATGCCTTCGCGGGTTTCAAAGGTTAAATTAATTCCACGGAATTGCGGATAACGTTCTTCCAATTCATCGACAATGCGTAAGCTTTGCCAATTGTGTTCGAAGCCGCCGTAATTGTGCATACAGCGTTGTAAAACTTCCTGTCCTGCATGTCCAAAGGGCGTGTGTCCCAAATCATGTGCTAAAGCAATCGCTTCTGCTAAATCTTCATTCAAATACAGAGCGCGAGCCACCACACGGCTGATTTGCGCCACTTCTAACGAATGCGTCAGTCGCGTGCGAAATAAATCACCTTCATTATTCGCAAAGACTTGGGTTTTATATTCCAAGCGACGAAACGCGGCACTATGAATGATGCGTGCCGCATCGCGTTGATATTCTGAACGATACGAAGAAGCAGTTTCAGTAAATTGTCGCCCTAGCGAACTGGATTCGTGTGCGGCATAGGGCGCAAGAGAGCGGTTAGTGTTCATGGCACGGTCGCGTAACCTTCTTTCAGAGTTTGTTGAAATAAATTCACATCATACTGGTCTGTCAACGCTGCCTTGCCAATGCCGTATAACAGTACTAAATTAATCTTGCCATCGCGGGCTTTTTTGTCGACTTGCATTGCCGCAATCATTTGTTCCACAGTGAGCTGTGAAGGAACGGCTGTCGGCAAACGCAAAGTTTCAAATAAATGAAAAACTCTTTTGACAGCGGCAGGTTGTAACCATTTGAGGTGTGCTGAAAGTCTCGCTGCAAGACAAGTGCCAATCGCAACTGCCTCGCCGTGCAAGTATTCACCATAGCCGCAGCCTGTTTCAATCGCATGTCCAAAAGTGTGCCCTAAATTCAATAAAGCCCGCAGCCCATTTTCCAATTCATCTTGGGCGACGATATTCGCTTTATTTTGACAAGACCGTGAAATTGCAAAGTTTAAGGCGGCGGCGTCACGGGCGAGTAAAGCTGCAGTATTGTGTTCAATCCATTCAAAAAATTCGTCGTCATTGATTAAGCCGTATTTCACCACTTCGGCAAGCCCTGCACTGAATTGGCGATCATCCAAGGTGAGCAAGCTGTCGGTGTCAACTACCACGCATTGTGGCTGGTGAAATGCGCCGATCATGTTTTTTCCCAGCGCGTGATTGACACCTGTTTTGCCGCCGACGGAGGAGTCTACTTGTGCCAGTAAAGTGGTGGGGATTTGGATAAACGCCACACCGCGTTGATAAGCTGCGGCTGCAAAGCCCGTCATGTCGCCAATTACGCCGCCGCCCAATGCCACTAAAGTACAACGGCGGTCAAAACGATTGCTTAGTAAGCTGTCAAAAATCTGATTTAAAACCGTGAGATTTTTATATTCTTCGCCGTCGGGCAGAATCGCGGTGGCGGTTTGATAGCCTGCAAACGCGCTGAGCACTTTATCTAAATATAAGGGTGCGACAGTTTCATTGGTGACGATTAACACCTGACGATTGCTTAAATACGGTGTCAGAAATTCGGCTTTTCCGAGCAGTTCTTGCCCGATAAAAATAGGGTAGCTACGATTGCCTAAGTCTACGTGTAAAGTTTTCATGAGCCTGTGCCTCAATCAGAAGAGCGAATATGATAATAGTCTATTCTACCTTGAGTTTAAGCGGGGCGGCGTGCTTTTCTTATTTGAACCATAATTCATATACAGGCATGGTTTTTTTACACAATTAAAATGTAGCTTTTCTTTGTAGCCCGTATGAAGCATAGCGGAATTCAGGGAGTTGCGGAGGTAAGAATTTAATCCCTCCCGTATTCCGCTATGCTCCATACGGGTTACTTTAACTAATAAAATAGCTGAATCGATTGGTATGCAGTGAATTAAACACCAAACTTTTTCTAAGCCCTCAACCTTGGTAAATCCTAAAACACCCGCATAATTAAAACTATTTCAGTATTAGAAAGGATATGAAACATGCAAATTTTGCTCAACGGACAAGAAAAAATCATTACACCACCATGCAGTATTCAGGAATTAATCAGCCAACTGGATTTACAAAATCGGCGCATTGCCGTCGAAGTAAATCTGACTCTAATTCCACGCAGTCGCTTTGCCGAATATTTTTTGGCAGATGATGACAAAGTAGAAATCGTACATGCCATTGGTGGCGGCTAACTTACTACTTTTATTATTTTTATCTAAAATGTAAGTGATTAATTTTAAATTATTATCTTAAATTTCCTCACACCCCTAGAAGATAAACTGCGAATGTTGCAGTGCAGTAGAAATACAGCAGAAATGCTTATGATCTGCTATGCTAACGCAAATTTTTTGTGTGCGTTGAAATATAGTTTAAGTAATGATGTGCGAATGCACGGAGAGTTAGATGCAAAATTTGTTTCGTCATGTTCCTTCCTTACTGATTGGTTCAGTATTAGGGTCTTTTATCGCCTTAAATGCGAGTGTATTTGCGACCCGTAATGACGCTGAAGCAGTTAAATCCCTTCCTTTTGAAGAATTACGCACCTTCACCGAAGTGTTTCAGCGCATCAAAACCGATTATGTCGAAGATGTTGAAGATAAAGTTTTATTAGAACACGCCATTCAAGGCATGTTGACAGGACTTGACCCCCATTCCAATTATTTAACCCCCGATGCCTATCAAGACTTACAAGTCGGCACCACAGGCGAGTTTGGTGGTTTAGGGATTGAAGTCGGCATGGACAACGGCTTTATCAAAGTAGTGACCCCGATTGATGACACTCCCGCCCAACGCGCTGGCATTCAATCGGGCGATATGATTATTCGTCTCGATGACACTCCTGTGAAAGGTTTAAGTTTGAATGATGCTGTCAAGAAAATGCGCGGCAAACCCGGCACACCGATTAAACTCACCATCGTGCGTGAAGGACAAGATAAGCCCCGTACTATCGAAATTATTCGCGATATTATTCAAGTGAAGAGCGTGAAAGACCGCCTGCTTGAAGAAGGCTATGGTTATGTGCGTGTCAGCAATTTCCAATCACACACGGGCGATGATTTGGAAAAAGCGATTGAACATCTCCGCAAAGAAAGCAAAAACGTTGCGATTAAAGGCTTAGTGCTGGATTTACGCAATAATCCCGGCGGCGTGTTGAATGCCGCAGTGGCAGTGTCTGACGCATTTTTGAATGAGGGTTTAATCGTCTACACCGAAGGGCGTATTGAAGATTCCAACCTGAGATTTAAAGCAAAATCGGGGGATTTGTTAAACGGCGCACCGATGGTG
>JBDLSS010000425.1:0-11694 GCA_039799345.1 Pseudomonadota bacterium | reverse complement strand
TGACGAATAACGAATCTGAAAAAGTGGTGAAAATTCCAAACAGCGCGATTTTGACCGAAGGTTTATACAATTACGCTTTTGTGGAAACCTCACCTGGGGTTTTGGAAAAACGGAAAATCAGCTTGGAAATGCAAGGACGTGAGTTCAGTTTTGTGAAAGAAGGGATTAATAACGGCGAGCGTTTGGTGACCACGGGCGCGGTGCTGTTGAATTCGGAACTGTCTAGCGGTGGTAAGTAGGGCTGGGATTTTTAAGTTCATCGGTTTAAATCACGTATGAGACCTTCTAAATCTTAAAAACCTAGAAGGTCTTGAATGGACTGATAATGCTGCCTGTCTTTAAAAATTTTCTTTAAAGATGGGTCCATTTATTCATTTTATAGCTCGCGCTCCCACCAAAGTTCTGACCACACGAAATCCATAATGATTAAGCCAATTACCTTTCAAATTGCGCACACGGTTTGAAACACGGCAATAATCAGCATTACTGTTCCAACTGCCCCCACGCAACACGACCGTTCCTACCTTTGTGCTCGTGCATTCGGTTTCACTGCCATTATAAGTATCGGTTTTTTTTGAGCAGCTCCATTCTTCCACATTGCCTGTCATGTCGTGTAAACCAAACGCATTGGCTGGAAACGAGCCGACAGGGGCGGTATTTACATATTTGTCAGCTGAGGCATTATTTAAACAATTGGCTTTGTTACTATCGAGCTTTTCGCCCCAACTATAACGGAAATTACTGCCTGCGCGTGCACTGTATTCCCATTCTGCTTCCGTAGGTAAACGATATTCTTGTTTGGTTTGTGCACTGAGCCATTGGGTGTAAGCCACAGCATCATGCCAACTCACATTAATCACGGGACGTTTACCACGCCCCCATCCACTGTCACTGGGTTTTTCGCGCTGGGTTTGCTCACAAAAGTGATCATATTCTTCAAATGTGATTTCATAACGTCCGATGTAAAACGCATCGATATTGACCTTATGCACGGGTTTTTCATCATCATAAGCATTGTTCGCACCCATTTGAAAATTGCCTGCGGGAATCAAGATCATTTCAGGGGTGCAGCCACCGCTTTCCAAGGCTTCACGTAAGCCGCGTGTTTCCGTACTGACACAGTTTGCGGCAAATGATTCACCACTGAGTCCGTTGCTAAACATAAGTAATAGTATCTTTAACAATCTCTTAAACATCTCTTCACCTGTATTTAGTCTTATGAGTTTTGTTTAAATACTTATACGCCGTTAAAATGTGCGTCAAACTTATTATTGGGCAGTAATAAACAGCTTTGGGGGCTTCTTTAAAGGTTTTGGTAGTGCCAAATAAGTAAGGATTTTAGCCAGCTTCTTGTCTGAATCAGGATTAACAGGATTACCCACTGATATTAACAACATGCTATGAGTACTGACCCTATAACTTAATGATGTATTTATCCCTTAAAGAATTTTCAACGCTAAAATATTCCGAGCATAATTTACCTAATTAATTACCATAATACTGAAGGTGTTAATCAGGTAAATTACCGCTCAAAAATTGGCTAAACCGCAATGGTTTTTTCAAATAGACTCAAAGCCCGCGCCACGGCTTGGTCCATGTTGTAATACTGATAATCTGCCAAACGTCCCGCAAATAACACTCGCCCATTCAAGCGCGTTACTTCTGCTTCATAACGACGATATAATTCGCGATATTCTTCTTTGGGGATTGGATAATACGGTGTATTTTCGCCGCGCTTGTAGGCTTGGGGGTATTCTTCGACGTAAGTCGTGCCAAAAGTGCGTTGTCCCGTCAGGCGTTTAAATTCCGTGGTACGGGTGTAGGCGTATTCATTGGGATAATTGACCGTGCCCACCGCCTGCATATTATCCTCAGGCGAATGGATAAATTTGAAATGCAAACTACGGTAGGGTAATTCACCGTGACAATGTTCAAAGAAATCGTCAATCGGTCCTGTGAAAATCATACGTTCATACTGAACTTCACCTTCCAATTCTTTGAAAGAAGTGTTCAGCAATACTTTAATATTCTTGTGATTCAGTAAATTGCGGAACATTTCGGTATAACCCAATTTCGGCATACCTTGATAAGTGTCTTGAAAATAGCGGTCGTCACGACTGATGTAAATCGGCACACGAGCCGTCACGCCTGCACCGAGTTCTTCAGGGATTAAATCCCATTGCTTGCGGGTGTAATGATAAAACACGTTGTTGTAAATATAATCTGCAAGGAAACGTAAATCATCACCTGCGGCACTTTCACGAATTTTCAAAATCGGCACTTTCACGTTAAAACCATACTGTGCCAATAATTGCTCGGCTAATTTATCAGCATAACGTGGCGGAAACAGCGTGTATAAGGAGTTTAAATTGAACGGAATCGGCACGGGCTTGCCATCGACATAGCCCAAAACATGATGGTAATAACTGTGCCATTCAGTATATTGCCCCAAATAATCCCACACATGTTTGGCATTGGTGTGAAAAATATGCGGCCCATATTTGTGCACTAAAATCCCATGTTCATCATAATAATCATAGGCATTGCCCGCGATGTGGTCGCGTTGTTCCACAATTAAAACTTTTTTGCCCAATTGGCTGGCAATACGTTCTGCCAACACCGCGCCTGTAAAACCCGCGCCCACAATTAACCAATCTACTTTCATTAATAAATACTCCGCAGTGACACTTTCTAATAATGGTAACAGGTTTATTTGTAAAAGTGCGCGTTTGCAGGGGCGTAGATTTGTCCTCATCTGCCCGCAAATGAGAGTATTTCATGTGGTTTAATTCTTGATTATTTTGATTTTAAATAATTTTCTCAGTTTACACCCAAAAGTTTCTGGTTGATGTGGCTCACATGTCACGGAGCGAAATACGAAGGATTTAAATTTCAGTTTTTTTATCTCACACCAGCCAATTTGCTTATCTGAAACGGGGACATGCGGCACTCAAGACCTACTAGGTTTTAAAAATCTAGTAGGTCTCATACTCGATTTAAGTCTCATGATTTTTTGGGTGACGCACAGAAATGAGATAAATTGGGATAGGTTTATGGGAATTGGATTGCTTGCAATTTTAGAATTGTCAGTCTTTCACATTTCAGAATGATGCCGTCAATCGCAGTTTACGACCCGCGATTTTGCGCCAACAAAGCTTTCAATTCAGGGATGCAAGAACCACAATTACCGCCTGCTTTCAACTTTTGCGTAATTTGAGCAGGGGTTTGTAAACCCTGTTCTTTGATGGCTTGCACAATGGTATTTTTCCCTACATTAAAACAAGCACAGACCACCGCGCCGCGTTCAACTTTATTCTGCTGCGTTTTTCCCGTCAACAGGCTTAAGCGTTCTGTCATTTCTAAACTTTCTTTGGCGAATAATCCTGTTAAACCTTCGCGTGCGGGCAAACTTTCGTTGTCGCTGCCGATGAATAAACAGCAACTTAAACGCCCTTGTTCAATGCTGGCGCAACGATAACGCCCTGTGGCTTTGTCTTGAAATTCCAGCCATTCGCGATTCACCCCAAAGTTTTCACCGACCCAAGTTGACCATTTTTCGGGCACACTTTCGCCTGCAAATTCATATCGCCAACATTCATCGCCGCGAATTTTTGCCCAATAACCGAGATGAGTTTCAGGCACATGGGGTAATTCATCCCGCGCCAACATGAAACCTTGCCAAATTGCGGGGTAAGGCGCAAGTTGCACAGGCGTATGTTTAAATTCAGGTTGTCCTGAAATCGGGTCAAATTCTGGCGCAATTAAACTGCCGACCCGTGCAAGACTCGCTAATTGTCCTTGCCAATGAATCGGTACAAACACCGTGCCGCGTTGCTGTGCTTCATTGAGCCGCGCCCGCACCACTAATTTTCCCAAACGGCTTTTTACGACGACCAAAGCATTTTCTTGAATTTTCACGCGCCGTGCATCTTGCGGATGTAATTCCACAAATGGCTCGTTTAAATGATTTAATAGGCGCGGGGTTTTGCCTGTGCGGGTCATGGTGTGCCATTGGTCACGAATGCGTCCCGTATTCAAAATAAACGGATATTCAGGTGTGGGCATCGCCACTGCGCCACGGGGCACAATCGGAATAAAATTCGCTTTTTTGTTGGGCGTGAAAAACTTCCAATCGCTGAATAAGCGCGTCGTGCCTTGTCCTGCACTCAATACGGGCCATTGAATCGGTTGTAAAGCATTATATTCAGCATCGTTTAATTGGCTTAAGCCGCGTAGATTAAAATCTCGCAAAATCCCATCGCTTTGTTCATAATTACGATAGGCAGATAAGGCAGCATGTTCACGGAAAATATCGGCAGCAGATTGATAATTAAAGGCATTTGCAAAACCCATGCGAGCTGCCACTTGGCTGATAATCCACCAATCCGCTTTGGCTGATTCTGGCGCGTCTAAAAAGGCACGTTGGCGCGAAATACGGCGTTCTGAATTGGTGACTGTGCCATCTTTTTCGCCCCAGCTCAGCGCGGGAAATAATATATGGGCAAATTGGGTGGTGTCGGTGTTGCGCACGCAATCGGAGACAATCACTAATTCACATTGACTTAAAGCGCGTTTGACTTGGTCGGCATTGGGCAAACTCACCACGGGATTAGTCGCCATAATCCACACCGCTTTAATTTCACCGCGCTCAATGGCGTTGAATAATTCCACCGCTTTTAAACCGGGGCTGTTGGCAATGTTTGGAGAATGCCAAAATTCTTGGACTAATTGACAATGTTCCGTTTCTAAACGCAAGTGCGCAGCTAATTGGTTCGCCAAACCACCGACTTCGCGCCCGCCCATCGCGTTGGGTTGTCCTGTGATGGAAAATGCGCCCATGCCAACTTTTCCAATGCGTCCGCTGGCAAGGTGACAATTGATAATACTGTTGACTTTATCCGTGCCCGCGCTGGATTGGTTCACGCCTTGTGAATACAGAGTGACGACTTTTTCAGTGCGTGCAAATAAGCGGAAAAATTCAGCAAGGTCGGCTTCGCTTAAACCGCATTGTTGCGCGACTAAAGGAATGGAGCTGCTGGAGAGTCGCGCCATTTCTAAGGTCTTGGCAATGCCTTGGGTGGCTTGTTCGATGAATTCAAAATTGAGGCAATCAT
Organism: Pseudomonadota bacterium; assembly: GCA_039799345.1. Taxonomy (GTDB): domain Bacteria; phylum Pseudomonadota; class Gammaproteobacteria; order Beggiatoales; family Beggiatoaceae; genus JAQTYU01. The sequence goes on along the minus strand of JBDLSS010000425.1, from coordinate 6,580 downwards.
TGACGCGCAATGAATTTAATAAGCCGTTAAATAGCCATACGTCGCTGCCTGATTTAATCGGCAAATGTAAATCGGCAATATCGCAGGTGTTAGTGCGGCGCGGGTCAATCACCACGATTTTGAGGTTTTCCCCTGCTTGCTTGCGGGCATTAATGCGTTGATATAAAACGGGATGACACCATGCGAGATTAGAGCCGACTAAGACAATTAATTCAGCTTGTTCTAAATCTTCATAGCTGCAAGGCACGCTGTCGCTGCCAAAGGCGCGTTGTTGTCCTGCGACGCTCGAAGACATGCACAGCCGTGAATTGGTGTCGATATTTGCGGTGCCGATAAAGCCTTTCATGAATTTATTGGCGACGTAATAATCTTCGGTCAGCAATTGTCCTGAAGCGTAAATCGCAACCGCTTGTTTGCCATATTTTTCAATGATGCGTTGTAATTCGCTGGCAACGGTGGACAGTGCTTTGTCCCAAGTGCTGGGTTCGCCATACACTTCGGGTTGTAATAAGCGGTCGTCTAAACTCAGGGTTTCCGCTAAAGCTGAGCCTTTGGAACATAAACGTCCAAAATTTGCGGGATGGGTTTTGTCGCCTTGTACTTGGATAGTCTCTGCGTCAACCGTCGCCAGTACGCCACAGCCTACGCCGCAATAAGGACAAGTCGTTTGTACGCTAGGCATGATCATAACCTTCTTGATGAATATTTGTTTTGTAACTGCAACTGCGCCCCGAATCCCTTAAAGGGGGCTAAAGACTCATTCCAGCATCCCCCTTTGAAAAAGGGTAGGTAGGGTGGGCATTGCCCACCGTTACATATCGAGTTATCAAATGGGTGGGCAATGCCCACCCTACCTGATTAATTCACTTCGCCAAACCCAACTCCAATTTCCCACCCTCGCCCTGACGAATGGCATAACGATTCACACAACCGACATCGGGGGCAACCGCTTCACCCGTGCTTAAATCAATTTTCCAACTGTGCAAGGGACAAGTCACCACATGACCATACACAATCCCTTGTGACAACGGGCCGCCCTTGTGCGGGCAACGGTCTGCAATGGCAAACACTTGATCATCGCTGGTACGAAACAACGCAATATTGCCCTGTGGCGTTTCCACCAAACGTGAACCCAATTGTGGAATATCCTGCAAATTTCCAACTTCTAACCAATTCATGTTATGCCACCTCTTGAACATTTGCGGAGGGAAGACTTTCCACTTTCACTGGGATATTTTTCAACACATTGAATTCATGCGCGGCAACCCCTTGGCTGGCACGTTCTGCCCACGGGTCAATTTGTGCGTATTTTTGCGATTCTAAGAAACGCTGATATGCCGCTTTACGCCCTGCCACATCATCGAGAATACGTTTTTTCACATGGGGCAACCCAACCCGTTCAATCCAATGCGCGGTACGTTCCAAATAATGCGCCTCTTCACGATAAACTTGCATAAACGCGCCTGCATATTCCAACACTTCCGCTTCAGTTTCGACTTTGCACAGAATATCCGTGACCCGCACTTTAATCCCGCCGTTGCCCCCGACATGCAATTCCCAGCCAGAATCCACCGCCACCACACCAAAATCCTTAATCGACGCTTCGGCACAATTGCGCGGACAACCTGAAACCGCCATTTTGAACTTGTGCGGCGTCCACGTGCCCCAGCTCATTTTTTCTAATTGAATCCCCATGCCTGTGGAATCTTGCGTGCCAAAACGACACCATTCCGAGCCGACACAAGTTTTCACGGTGCGTAAACCTTTGGCGTAAGCATGACCTGAAATCAGCCCTGCTTGATTCAACTCGCCCCACACCGCAGGCAAATCTTGTTTTTTCACCCCAAGCAAGTCAATGCGTTGCCCGCCTGTGATTTTGACCGTGGGAATTTGATATTTATCTGCCACATTGGCAATGGCTCGCAATTCATCAGGTGTCGTCACGCCGCCCCAAATTCTGGGCACAACTGAATACGTACCGTCTTTTTGAATATTGGCGTGCACCCGTTCATTAATAAAGCGCGATTGATAATCGTCCACCACTTCTGCGGGGTGATTGGCGATTAAATAATAGTTAATTGCAGGGCGGCAACTGGCGCAACCGTCGGGGGTTTTCCATTCTAAAAATTCACGTACTGCTTTAGCGGTGGTTAAATGCTGACGTTGAATCGCATCAATCACTTCATCATGGGTATGATGAGTACAGCCGCATAAAGGCTTAGTTTTGGGCGTTTGTGAATAATCATTGCCCAAAGTCGCGACTAAAATTTGTTCGACCAATGCCGTGCAAGAACCGCAAGAACTGGAGGCTTTAGTGTGGGCGCGCACTTCTTCAATGGTGAATAATTTCTTCTCGACAATCGCTTTCACCACCGTGCCTTTGCAAACCCCATTACAACCGCACACTTCCGCATCATCGCTCATGGAAGCGACACGGTTTTCACTGCCATGCCCCGCATCGCCCAGATTATGCGCTTGTCCGAATAAAATCTTTTCCCGCATGGCGGTGACATCGGTTTCGTCGCGCATCAGTTGGAAGTACCAGCTACTGTCCATCGTATCGCCGTATAAAATCGCGCCTTTAATTCGATTTTCTTCTAACACTAATTTCTTATAAATGCCTTGGCTGGGGTCTTGGAAAATGATTTCTTCGGTTTTATCCGTGCCGTTGAAATCGCCCGCCGAAAACACATCGATGCCTGTGACTTTTAATTTAGTCGAAACTACTGAGCCTTGATAACGCGAATATCCCAATTCTGCCAAATGGTTAGCGCAGACTTTGGCTTGTTCAAACAAGGGCGCGACTAAACCATACGTTTGTTTGCGATGTTGCACACATTCGCCGACGGCATACACCCGTGGATCATAAGTTTGCATGGTGTCGTTGACCACAATGCCGCGTTCACAATGTAAACCTGCTTGTTGTGCCAAGGTGTAATTGGGGCGAATCCCGACTGCCATTACCACCAAATCCGCAGGAATTTCTAAACCATCTTTGAAACGCACGCCTGTGACTTTGGTCGTGCCGAGAATTTCTTGGGTTTGGGCTTTTAATAAGAATTTCAGTCCACGTTGTTCTAAACTGGCTTGCAGTAATTTCGCAGCGACGGGGTCTAATTGACGATCCATGAGGATGTCCATTAAATGCACCACCGTGACTTCCATACCTTGCTTAAGCAAACCATTAGCAGCTTCCAAACCCAGTAAACCGCCACCAATCACCACCGCGTGCTTTTTACCCGCATGGGCAGTGTCGAGCATGGTGTGCACGTCTTTGATGTCGCGGAAACTGATCACACCTGACAATTCGCAGCCATTCACAGGCAGAATAAAGGGGCTTGAACCCGTGGCGATTAATAAGCGGTCGTAGCTGACGACTGCGCCTTCTGCGCTAAAAATTTGCCGGGCTTTGCGATTGACTGAAACCACGGTGTGCCCTTTGAACAAGGCAATATTATGGGCTGCGTACCAATCATCATCATTGAGCATGATGTCTTGAATGGTTTTTTCGCCTGCCAACACGGGTGATAATAAAATGCGGTTATAGTTACCATAAGGTTCTGAACCAAATACAGTAATATCATATTTTTCGGGGGCAATTTTCAGCAATTCTTCAAGGGTACGAATCCCTGCCATGCCATTGCCGATACACACTAATTTAGGTTTCATTGCGACTACTCCGATGTTTCAATCCATACCGACCCCGAAGGACTGGTGAAATGCCTGAAAAGCTAGATGGCTTGAGGGCGCATTTTTGTCTCGTTCCCACGCTGGAGCGTACAAAGAAATGGGAACAAGATAATATTCTTATTTTTAAAGTCCCTTTTAGGGGATTTAGGGGCTTATTTGATCTTTAAGCCACTTTACGCTGACGTTCATGCAGGAAACGTAACACTTCTGCCCGATAATGGTTATAGGTTGGGTCAGAAGCCAAAGTTAAACGGTGGCGCGGTCTGGGCAATTTAATATCCAAAATTTCCCCGATGGTGGCATTGGGCCCATTGGTCATCATCACAATCCGATCCGATAACAACACCGCTTCGTCCACATCGTGAGTAATCATCATCACCGTGTTGCCTAAATGTCCGTGAATATCCATCACCGAATCTTGCAAATGGGCGCGGGTCAAAGCATCCAAAGCCCCAAAAGGCTCATCCATTAACAACACTTTAGGTTCCATCGCCAAGGCGCGTGCAATCCCAACCCGTTGTTTCATCCCGCCAGAAATTTCATTAGGACGCTTTTCCAGCGCGTGCGACATGTGCACCAATGCCAATTTTTCTAAAGTCCATTCATGACATTCTTGCTTGCTTTTGATACCGCCAAACACTTTATTCACCGCTAAACGCACGTTTTCATAGACCGTGAGCCAAGGCAGTAACGAGTGATTTTGAAACACCACAGCGCGATCGGGGCCTGGAGAATTCACTTCCTTATTTTCCAACAACACGCCGCCCGAGGTGGCTTGCAACAAGCCCGCAACAATATTTAACACCGTCGATTTGCCGCAGCCCGAGTGCCCAATTAAGCTGATGAATTCGCCTTTTTCGACTTGTAATCGCACATTGTTCAGGGCTTGGAAAGTTTGCCCACGCGCGCTGAAACTCATGCCGATATTTTCTAAACTTAAGTAGCTGTTCATGGCGACCCCTAGCGAGCGTTATAATCAAAGCGTTGTTGAATCAAATTCATCAGAAACTCTAAACAAATCCCCACAATCCCGATGACGAAAATCGCGACCACAATCGCACTGACGTTTAAGTTATTCCATTGATCCCAGATGTAAAACCCAATCCCAATCCCGCCGGTGAGCATTTCAGCAGCAACAATCACCATCCATGCAATGCTGAGCGATAAACGCATTCCCGTGATGATGTGTGGCAAAGTGGCGGGCAATAAAATCATGCGGGTAATTTCTAAAGAATTCAGGCGCAACACGGCGGCAACGTTCATATAATCTTGTGGAATCGAGCGCACCCCAGCCGCCGTGTTCAGAATAATGGGCCAAATACTGGTGATGAAAATCACGAAAATTGCCGAAGGATTCACCGCTTTAAACAATAACAAGCCAATCGGTAACCATGCCAAGGGACTGACAGGGCGCAAAATTTGAATTAAAGGTTGGCAGGCGCGGGAAAAGTTTTCACTCATACCCATCAAAAAGCCCACAGGAATGCCCACCAACACCGCAAAGAAAAAGCCTGTCAACACCCGCACTAAGGAATACAGCACTTGCCAGCCAATGCCTTTGTCATTGGGGCCACGGTCATAAAATGGGTCAGAAAAAATTTCTACCGCTTTTAGAAAAGTGGCTTTAGGCGTGGGCAAATCGGGCGCGTAATGGGTTTGCACAAACACCCAAATTCCAAACACAATCGCAAACGTAAACAAAGGTAAAGAAAAGCTTTTTAAGGCATTTTGGACGCTTTCCCGCGCTAACAAGGGCACGAAAGCGGGTTTGGATTCTTCAGGTAATTCAGTTTTTTTAGACACAGTTTGTTTCCTCACAAGTAAACAACTGGGGCAAGCACGCATTTACCGCTCGCCCCACAGGGAATGATTAGCCGTTCATTTTTTCCAAATCGGCAATCGACACTTGCAAGTTATGCACTTTGAAGGCAGCAAGATATTTAACCAATTTTGCAGGGTCATACACCATGTTATCTGAGAACATATCGCTACCCATCGCAATAGGTGAAGTGGCATCTGTCAAAGACCACGGGGCTTTATGCGTGCCTTCGGTTTTGTAGTCAATCGTGGGCGCGGGTAAGCCTAAAGCTTTGGCGGCTTCGCGATAAATATCAGGACGATAAACGCTTTGTGCGGTTTTCTTAATGTCTAAAGGCTTGGTAAGTTGTCCCCAGCGCAACATCTGGGTGATAAACCAAGCGGCATGAGATTGCCAAGGGAAAGTTGCCGCATAACGGTAGAACACATTGAAATCAGGTAAATCTTTGGGCTTTTCTGTTTTGGTATATTGGAATGTGCCCGTCATCGACATTTTCACCACGTCTTCAGGCGCGTTCACATAAGATGCCGCAGAAATAATCTTCACCACTTCCATACGATTTTCTGGCTTATCCATCCATTGTGCCGCATCCAATAAACTCATAATCACCGCTTGATGGGTTTTAGGATTTTTGTCTGCCCATTCTTGCGTGACAGCAAACACTTTTTCAGGATTGTTATTCCAAATTTCGTAGCTGGTGGCAATCACGCGCCCGATACCCATTTCCACGGCACGTTCATTCCAAGGCTCGCCCACGCAATATCCCATGATGTTATTGGCGCGTAAGTTTGCCACCATTTGGGGCGGTGGAATCACGATTAAACGTATGTCTTGATCGGGATTAATGCCCGCTGCGCCCATCCAATAACGCAATTGATAATTATGCGTAGAAACAGGGAACACCATCGCAAAGGTCATCGGTTCTTTGCCTGCGGCTTTTTCTTGGTCGATGACTTTTTTCAAAGCCTGCGCTGAAGTCGAAGAAGATTTCATCGCTTCAGGATCAGCTTTCATCATGCGTTCATACAAATCATTGCTGACGGTGATCGCATTGCCGTTTAAATCCATGCT
>JBDLSS010000424.1:0-4135 GCA_039799345.1 Pseudomonadota bacterium | reverse complement strand
CCTACAGAGATTTTTGCGGGATATAACGAGATAATTGTACCCTTACCCAGAAAAATTTCCCACCAAATAGTGCATTTTGTATTAGAATCAAGCAAAGTTGTTTCTCCAAAACAGTATGATGTTGGCTCACAGGACGCACGTTTACTCAGTTTGCAACTTTTAGGACTGGGTTTTTGTGAATCAGGTGATACTTTACCGCCCCTTATAAACTAATGAACTGAATGGACAATGTCTCTCTCCACGGTTGAGCTACCACAAGGTGCTGAAAAATCACAGTCGCTAAATCAAGCGTTTTCAAAACTCTTGATTCTCATGGCTGTATTAAGCGTTTTTATCCTAGGAGCAATGTTGTGGGCAGCATCGCATTTTGTTTATGACGGCATTCTTAAACGTCATAACCTTCTGGTTAATAGTCTCGCGCAACAAGGCAATCAATATTTAACCGAAAATGAGCAAATTATGCGCACTGCCGCTTATAGTTTGCTTGACCTCAGTCCGATTCAGCAAAGCAATATGTTGGCGCGAATGCGTAGTTATTATTCGCGTTTTAGTCGCTTTACTTTATTGAATACGGAAGGACAGGTTATTGTTGAAGACAGCATTAATAACCCGATTTATCTTGACTCAGGTATGAGAGATTTACGGCACGACAGTTATTTTCAACAAGTACAACGTGATAAGCGGGTGTATTTCTCTGACCCTTTCATTTCACCACATAGTAAACAATTATCACTGCTGATTGCGGTGCCGATTATTCTTCCCCAACAAGGTTTTCAGGGGGTGTTTTCGGGGGAAGTCGAATTACATTTTTTGCAAAAAAGCATCGAACACAGTCAACTTGAAGCAGGAAATACGGCTTTTATTCTCGACCAACATGGCAATATGCTCGCCCATCCGGACACTCAACTGGTGCAAAGTCGCAAAAGTTTGCATCATATTCCATTGGTTAAACAAGCATTATTAGGCAAAACCCTGTCCAGTATTTACCAAGATGATCAAGGACGCTGGACGATTGGCAGTGCCGCGCCACTGAATAACGGTTGGGTGGTAGTGGATACACAAGCATTGAGTATTGCAGCACGTCCAATTTTGTATATGGTCGCATTAGCAACGGTATTATTTCTCATTAACATCGTGATTTTATTCTTTGCACAACATCACCAACTCGGACAAATTGTCAAATCCTTATCGATTTTGGTACAAAAAGCCAATGCCTTAGCCCGCAATAATTATGAAGAACTGTCATTACTGCGTTTGGTTAAATTCAATGAAATTATTAGTTTAGGCGAAAGTTTTATAAAAATGGCAAATGCAGTGCAAGAACGTGATCTCGCCTTAGAAACCCAAGTCACAGAATTGCAAACCGCCAAAGAAACTGCTGAAGCCGCGATTCGCACAAAAAGTGATTTTCTGGCAAACATGAGCCACGAATTGCGTACGCCCTTAAATGCCATTATTGGTTATACCGAAATTATTGAAGAAGATTTCCGCGATTCAGGCAATGAAGAATATTTAACCGATTTAACCCGCATTCACAAGGCAGCCGAACATTTATTAGCTTTAATCAATGATTTACTCGATATTTCCAAAATTGAAGCGGGTAAAATGGAAGTTCTGGTGGAAGTGTTTGATGTCAATATGTTAATTGATAATTTACGCGACATGGTCATTCCTTGGATGCAGGCAAATGGCAATACGTTAAGTGTGGAATGCCCCGCTAATTTTGGCGACATGCAGACCGATTTAGTGAAACTACGTCAAAGCCTGCTAAATTTATTGAGCAATGCCACCAAGTTCACCAAACAAGGACAAATTAGTTTACAAATTACCCCCTTGCAACAAGCGGGTGAGGCATGGATTAAAATTGAGGTACGTGACACTGGCATTGGCATGACCGATGAACAAATGAAAAAACTGTTCCAAATTTTCAGCCAAGTCGATAGCTCAATGACGCGCCGTTATGGGGGCACAGGTTTAGGTTTAGCCATTACTCGCCATTTTATTGAAATGTTGGGCGGGAAAATCACCGTTGAAAGTCAATTTGGGAAAGGCACGAGTTTTATTGTCTGCATTCCCCGCCATTTAGAATTGCCTGAATTTACCAAGCCCAGTATTAGCCAATCTTTAACCCTGAGCAGCCTGCCCGAAAATGGCGGAAAAATTTTGGTGATTGATGACAATCCCAGTGTGCGCGAGGTGTTGAAAAGTGTTTTAACCAAAGAAGGTTATCAAGTTGCAATGGCGGGCGATGGTGAAGAAGGTTTAAGTATCGCGCGTAAATTACGCCCCAACGCAATTATTTTAGATGTGGTGATGCCAAAAATGGATGGTTGGACTACCCTTTCTGAATTAAAAGCCGATCCCGAATTAGCTATTATTCCCGTCATCATGTTGTCGATGTTAGAAGAAAAAGAATATGCCTATTCATTAGGGGCTGAGGAATATTTGGTGAAACCTTTGCACCGTGAAAAATTAATTCAGGCTTTACAGAAGCACCGCGCCCCCAATATTAAACGTCCCTTACCAATTGCGATGGTCATTGAAGATGATATGTTAATGCGTGAAATGCTGTCGCAATGGTTTCATAAGCGACATTGGGAAGTGCATTGCGCTGAAAATGGGCACATCGCGCTATCGCAAATTTCGCAGGTAAACCCCTATTTCATCGTCTTAGATTTGATGATGCCTGAAATTGATGGTTTTGAATTTGTCACACAAATTCAGCAGCATACAACATGGAGTCAAGTACCCATCGTGGTGCTGACCGCAAAACATATCACCCCCGAAGAACGCGCGCATTTATTAACCCGTGTTGATGCGATTATCCAAAAAGACACTTACGACGCAGAACAACTCTTTGACCAATTACAAGCTTTACTGCCTGTGATTCCTGCCCCAAAGTAACAACTTACTCATGCACCTTCCTGAAAAATCGACTATTCAACAGCTTTGGCAAAGCAGTAGCCCTGCGTGGGAACAATGGGCTGACAATCTGCAAGCGATGGCAGACAAATTTAACCAACCCTTGTTAAATGCAGCAGGTATTCAAGCAGGCGACAAGGTGTTAGATTTAGCATCGGGCGCGGGCGAACCTGCATTGAGTGTGGCGCAGCGTGTCGGGGAATCAGGTTTGGTGATTGCCAGTGATTTAGTGCCCACGATGTTGCAGGCTGTCAAACGACGCGCGGCGGGTATTTCGCAATTACACAGCGTAGCTGCTGATATGGAAGCCTTGCCGTTTGCGACGGAAAGCTTGGATAAAATTACCTGTCGTTTTGGCATTATGTTTTGTCCGAATTGGACGCAAGCAGTGGCAGAATGTCAGCGAGTTTTGAAACCGCACGGCAAAGTTGCGTTTATGCTGTGGGGCGCGTTGCCAGAAAATACGGTGTTTCACGTCATTCGGCAGGCAGCCGAGCAAGTTTTTCCCGACAACACTGCCTATGTACATGAATTTCTTCCCTTCTTATTTGCCGATCCTACGCCCTTGCTTGCGAGCATGCAGCAGCAGGGTTTGCACTGTCATTTACAAACCTTAGAATATTCTCCCAAAGTGCCCGACTCGGTAAAATTTTGGCAAGCTCCGCTGGAAATGTCTTTTGCTGCGCGTTATCAGGCAGCGAGTTATGAGCAGCGTCAAGCTTGGGAAATGGCGATTCTTCAAATACTTGAAACGTATCGCCAAGAAAATTTTTATCAGTTGAAAGTTCGCCTACATATTTTGGTGGGGGAAAAATCGCCTGAATCACAATTTACACAATTAAAAATTCATCAAAAAGCAATTTAAAAATATAACATCTTGTTTATTAAATAATTTTAGGAGTTACACAGTTGAAACTGCAATATGTCAATATTGTACACTGCATAACTATATTTTATTAAAATCAAATACTTAAACTATTGAAATTCAGATAATATTTGTGTATCGTTACCCAAAAACTTAAGCTTTCTTATCTGGAACTTAGGTTCAACTAATGGCACTGCTTGAAGTCAAAATCCTAACGTGGATACGGCTCAAGCACCTGAATTTTCAATTGTTCTTCTTCACAATAAATTTGAGCCGCTTTGCCAAGCATGCTTTCGGGAATATCGTCACTGATTTGATATTGTCCCGCAATAGACACCAGTTCGGGGT
>JBDLSS010000423.1:0-9346 GCA_039799345.1 Pseudomonadota bacterium | reverse complement strand
TAAATCCCCTAAAGGGGACTTAAAATATTAAACATTAAATAACTTGTTTGTGTTTAGCCCCCTTTAGGGGATTGGGGGCTTCTTTAAAGGTTTTTAAACGCGCTACTTTCTGTTAAAACCTCATTGATGACGCGCCCTAAAGCTTTAAATCTCTATTCAAGCCCCATTTTTAAATAAGCAAAGTCAGCATTTATTTCTTCAGTACAAATTCAACCAACACAATTTTTGCAATAAACCCTACAAAGCCCAACCCCAATGCTAAAAACAGTACAAAATAACCAAATTTTCCTGCATTAGAATCTTTCGCTAAGCGGTAAATAATAAACAGCATGTAGAGAATTAACCCTAAAATTCCGAAAGTCACGAAGTGCTCTTCAAATTTCATCCACGTTTTCACGTCCATAATGCAATTTTTACCTCTAAGAAATGGGTTTAAATACCCAATGATTTAAGCAATAAAGGCAATAAAAACGCGCTAATGAGACCTGTCAGTCCAATCGCTAAGCCTGCAAATGCGCCTGCTAATTGGCTAATATCAAAGGCATACGCCGTGCCGAAACCGTGGGCACTTAAACCCAAGGCAAAGCCTTTGACGCTGTCATGACGAATTTTTAATAATCTGTATAAAGGCGCGGCAATTAAACAGCCAATTGCGCCCGTGATTAGCACCAAGCCCGCCGTTAATGCAGGTAAACCGCCAATTTTTTCAGAAATTCCCATCGCAATCGGTGAAGTGACGGATTTTGGGGCAAGCGACATGATCGTTTCTCGTGACGCCCCCATCCAAACCCCTACGGCAACCGCAGATAAGGCAGCGGTGGTTGCACCCGTGAAACAAGCAATCATTAAGGGAAAAAACATGCGTTTTACCCAATCTAAATGATGATACAGTGGAATTGCCAATGCAACTGTTGCCGTGCCCAGTAAAAAGTGTACAAATTGCGCCCCTTTGAAATAGGTATCATAAGAGATATTGGCAACTTTTAAAAATGTGATCAGCACTGCCATACTAAGCAAAACGGGGTGAAAAATTGCACTTTTCCCAAGTTTTTTATTCAACCAGACGCAGCCCTGAAAAGTGACTAAAGTTACAGTTAAACTCAATAAAGGGCTGGCAGCGAGATAAACCCATAATGAGGATAAATCAGTGGTAGTTTTAGTCATAGGGATTTTCTTTGTCGATGGGGTGTTCCGTCAAGAATTTTAAGACAACAGCAGTCACTGCCATTGTAATAATTGTGCTCACCACCAATGCAACGCTGATCACTAACCAATCTTTAGAAATTAATTTAAAATGCTCCATCAAACCCACACCTGCGGGTACATAGAGTAAGGCGAGATTGTTTAATAAAGCATCGCTGACGGTTTGTACAGTTTTTGGGACAGAACCTTTGATTATTAAAAAAATCAGTAAGAGAACCATGCCAATCACAGGACCTGGCACGGGAAAATTGAGCAAGCGTACTAAAATTTCGCCGCAGAGTTGGCAAATTAATAAAATTGAAATTCCGAGTAACATGATAACTTCCTGAGTCATTAAAAAATACTGTAGACCGTCGGTGTTTCAGGTTTCAAATTGTAAGCTGTATGACGGCTATGCTTCATAGGATTGATAGCGTCTGCTCAAAATTTTCAACCAAGCCTGAGTACGGCGAAAAAGTGATTTAAATATAATCTGTTTATCTTCTCACTCAGGAAAATTTAGCCCGTTATCATCTTCAAAACTAGGCTTTTTATCTGAACTATAATTTACCCAATCACCGTAATTAACACGATTAAAAATAATTATTTTTATTTAATTGTGTTTATGGTGTTAATTACGAAAATTGTGGTTCAGAAAATTACTTATTTGCAAACAAGTTCTTCAAAGAACTCAAAATATCCCAACGAATATCTTTAATGCGAGGCTTTTCACTTTCCGTGAAAGGCAAAGGACGACACACTTGCATCGCTTTAATCCCCACCCGCGCCGTCAAAATCCCACTGCCAACGCCTTGCGCGGCTTGAGCAGACATCACCGATAAGAACGAATTTCCCAAGGTTTCTGCCATTGATTCCGCCAACATTTCGCTGACATCGGCATATAACAAACTTTGCACCACCGCAATAATCAAACTCGTAGAACCCAAGAAACTGGGACGTGCGCCGTATAAACTGGCAATGTCACGAATCATTTTCACATTGCGCCACAAAGTCAGCGCAGTGTCGAGTAACGCCACTTGGCTTAACATCACCATAAATGCAGTTTCTTTAGAACGTTGCGCCACAATGCGATACGCCTGTTGGTCTACATCTTTCAATACTTGATGTGAAAATAAACTGCACACTTCGCGGTCGCTGTGACAATCGTGCACACTGCCATAAAAACGTTCTAAACGCGCTTTTAAATCAGGACGTTGATGATATAAAACTGCCACTTTACGAATGTAATACATCGCATCGCCATGACTGTCCTGCCCCATCAATTGCGCACCTTGTTGCTGTAAATGCGAAATATTCCGAATGACCAGCACACCTTGATAACTGCGCCAAGTTAAAATTGTAACAGCCCATAGCAAAGTACTGATTAAAATTAGGAAAAAACCGCCCATGAAAAAGCTAGCTTCAAATTGGTCTGCGATAAAATTGAACGTGTCGAGCACTGATAAAGTCACTAATAACAAGCTCAAACTGCCCAATAACCAAATCCAAGGTGATTGGTGCACGGTGTAATTCTTCGGTACATTTAAAGGCTGCATGCTGGCACTGGCATAATGTTCCGAATATTGATAATTCGCCTCGCGCGGCGCGGAGTCGGCATAAACCTCAGGTTCAGGCTCGTGCACCAAAGAAGACGGCGTGGTTTCAAATTCTGCCTCTTCAGGCAACACCACAGGCGGCGTGTAATTCAGGGTAATCGCTGCTTCTTCTTCAGCAATGCTTTCAACTTCTGACAAATCGAAAAACAGGGGGGCTTTCCAAGTTTGTGCACTCATTTTAAAATTTATCTCCCAGCAGAAATTCTAAGGCGCGGTCTAAACGAATATGGGGTAATGCGCCGCTGTGGGCATTGCTTAAGCGGGGCGGTTTAAATTCTACAAAATTGAAGCGTCCCTCAACCCAATCTTCGGGGACAGGAATATCCACAGGAATTTCTCCGGGAAATAATGCAATCGGCTTATCACCGTCTTTAGGCACGCCCTTGATACAAGAAAGTTTTTGCCCATTAAATTGCGTATATGCCGCTTGGGTACATTTAATTGAAGCCAGCGCGAATGCATCCGTTTCCACGCTGTCGAAATACAGATTTTTTTGCGGCTTAATCAGCATTTGTCGCAAAAATTGTTCTAAATTATTTAATTGATTCGGGGTGACATGGTCGGCTTTGGTGGCGGCAAATAATACTTTATCAATTTTCAGCCCGCCAAAAAGTTTGTTAATAATCCCCGTTTTCGCATAATGAAAACTTTGTAACACCATATTTAACGCGCTCTGCATTTCCGCAAACGCGTTATAGCCCACATTAAACGCCCGCAACGGATCGACCAGCACAATTTGACGGTCGAAACTCGCAAAATGTTCCCGATAAAAAACCCGCACTACATGCTCTTTATAAGCTTCGTAGCGGCGTTTCATTTCTGCAAATAAACTGCCTTCAGGTTTGCTGCTCGGGATTTTTAACAAGGGACAAAATTGTAAAATCGGTGCGCCTTTCTTGTCGCCCGGCATGGTGAAATGTCCGGGTTGCAATAAACTCAAACCGTATTCAGGTTTTTTGCAGGCGTATAAAAAATCTGTGTACAATTCACTGGCTTGGCGCAACACCGCATCTTGGCAGGGCTGTGAAAAATCGATGCTGTCTAAATATTCCCGCCAACCTTGCGACAAAGTGAGACGCGGTTCACGTTCACACAGCCGCGCAATTTGTTCTGACCATTGTTCATAACTGAGTTCTAATAAAGGCAGGTCAAGTAGCCATTCACCGGGATAGTCCACAATATCAATGTATAAGGTTTTAATCGGTGCGACATACTTCAAAACAGGCTGGGCAGATTCATAACGAATGGCGAGGCGAATTTCACTGATGCCTTGCGTGGCTTCGGGAAAATCAGGCGGCTCGCTGCATAAACGTTCAATGCCTTCCAAATAGCGAAATGCAGGAATGTGCATATTCGGTTGCGGCATTAAGCGCGTGCCGCGCAAACGCCCACTGCTGGCGATTTCAAAAAAGGGTAAATGACTGCTGTCTAAGCCGTGCATCAATTGATGAATCAGCGAAGTGATAAACACGGTTTTCCCACTGCGGCTTAAACCCGTGACCGCGAGTTTCACTTGACGATCCAAGCTACGATTCACGAATTCTTCTAAATTAGAAGTTTTTTGCGAAATGAAAGAAGTCCATTGATTCATATAATCGGGTTTGCCTTACGTCGACGGGGGGTAAAACCGCTCACACGCAATCCTGTCCTGCGGCGAATAATTAATTATGATAACTGGCGGCTTAGGTCTGTGTAAATGTTTTTCTCACATCGCGAAGTGAGCCTTAACCTTGAAGGGTGAAATACACATTTTTGCCACATTTATGGCTGGGGAATTCACAAATAATCTTTTAAATAACAGTTAATTATATTTGAACTGTGTGTTTCATGCCACAAGGTGTATAATTTACGCTTCCAGTAATCGAATAAGTTACGCTCAATAATGAATCATTCCTCAGCCTCTACTTCTCAAAGCGTTCCTCTCAAATTAACCCTCGCTGCCTTAGGCGTGGTTTATGGCGACATTGGCACCAGTCCGCTGTATGCCTTGCGAGAATGCTTTACTGCCCCACATGGGGTTACTCCAACACCGGATAATATTCTGGGTGTCTTGTCGTTAATGTTTTGGACTTTGATTTTTGTCGTTTCTCTCAAATACGTGATTTTAATCATGCGTGCGGATAACAATGGTGAAGGCGGTATTCTTGCATTAACTGCATTAACCTTGCGCCATTGGAAAGGAGACACGCGAAAAGTTTGGTGGCTAGTCGTGCTCGGCATTTTTGGCGCGGCTTTATTTTATGGTGATGGGATTATCACGCCTGCTATTTCGGTACTGAGCGCGGTGGAGGGTTTAGAAATTGTCAGTGATGTTTTCAAACCCTACATCATTCCCAGCACTATTGTGATTTTAATCGCATTATTTTCTATGCAGCGCAAAGGCACTGCCAGCGTAGGCGCATTATTTGGTCCAATTATGTTACTGTGGTTTTCATCACTGGCAGTTTTAGGTTTTCTCGCAATTATTCAACAACCGATGGTACTGAAAGCAATTATCCCGTTTTATGCAATCGAGTTTCTCATTACGAATAAATTTCATGCTTTCTTAGTGTTAGGCTCAGTTGTTTTAGTGATGACAGGTTCAGAAGCTTTATATACTGACATGGGGCATTTCGGAAAACGTCCGATTCAAATCGCTTGGTTTTATTTAGTCGGTCCTTCCATTGTGCTCAATTATTTTGGGCAAGGCGCATTATTAATCAGTCGCCCTGAAACCGTTGCTAATCCATTCTACTTGCTCGCCCCTGATTGGGCTTTAGTGCCCTTGGTGATGCTTGCTACTGCCGCCGCAATTATTGCCTCACAAGCCGTGATTTCTGGCGCATTTTCCCTAACCCGCCAAGCGATTCAATTAGGTTTTTGCCCGCGCATGGAAATTGACCATACTTCAGAAGAAGAAGTCGGGCAGATTTATGTACCTTGGGTAAATTGGATGCTGTTGATCGCCATCATTGGCTTAGTGTTAGGCTTTCAATCCTCCAGTAATTTAGCCGCCGCTTATGGGGTTGCCGCCACGGGTATGATGATCATCAGTACTTTTTTTGCCTTCGTTGCGATGCAGCACATGTGGAAGTGGGGTAAATTGGGCAAGTGGGGAACGTGGCTATCTATAGTCGGTTTTTTAAGTATCGATAGTGTCTTTTTCAGTGCAACTGCAATTAAAATCCCTCAGGGTGGTTGGTTTCCGATCGTAGTGGGCTTCACAATTTTCACATTATTGTCTACGTGGAAGCGCGGGCGTGAATTAGTTGCCGAGCGCATGAAGCCCGATATTTTAGAAATCGATGATTTCTTGATGATGATTGACACTAAAAATTCGAGTCCCAGCAACAATTTATTCCGTGTGCCAGGTACTGCGGTGTTTATGACCAGCCATCAGATCGGCGTGCCACCCGCCTTATTGCACAATTTAAAACACAATAAAGTGGTGCATGAACGCATTGTGTTGTTGACCTTGGTGGTGGAAGATGTTCCCTACATTGAAGACAATGATCGGGTACGGGTGCAGGATTTGGGCAGTAACTTCTTCCGCGTGGTGGCGCAATACGGTTTTAAAGAAGACCCGAATGTGCCAAAAATTTTGGAACATTGCCATCCTCATGGTTTAGATTTCAACGAAATGGAAACCACGTTTTTCTTAGGGCGTGAAACCTTAATTCCCTCGAAAGATCGCACTAAGAAACCGTTTAGCATGGCATCGTGGCGGGAAAAGTTATTTATCAGCATGTTGCGTAATTCACGCAGTGCAACCGACTTTTTCCGCATTCCCAGCAATCGGGTAATTGAAATCGGGACGCAGCTCAATCTATAAGAGTATGCTAATATACTAGCCCGTGCGCCGATGCTGTTTGTTGGTGAAACACGGGCTTTTTTATGCAAGAATTTTATAGAGGAATCGCTATGAAAACATGTAGTTACATAATTATTTTAGGTGGTTTATTTTGCAATGGGGCTTATGCTGAAACTGAATTAAGTGCCGATAAATTAGCGGGTTATCGTCAATCGATTCAAGCTTATGGCGGCGCGTTGAAACAAGAATTGACTAGCGCGATTAAAAGCGGGGGGGCGATTGCGGCTTTAGAGGTCTGTCATCTCAAAGCTCCTAAAATTGCGCAGCAAATTTCTGAAAAAGCAGGCATTAGTGTGGCGCGCACCAGTTTAAAACCGCGTAATGCTGCCAGTGCACCCGATGCGTGGGAAGAGGAAGTTTTAAATACCTTTGAAGTCCGCAAAGCTAAGGGTGAAGATGTGAATACTTTAGAATTTCATGCGATTGTGGAAGAAGGCGGCAAGCGTGAAGCGCGTTATATGAAAGCGATTCCGACCGCTGAACTTTGTTTAAATTGTCACGGCAGCAAGATTCAACCCGATGTGCTGGAAAAAATCACGGCTTTATATCCACAAGATAAGGCGGTGGATTTTAATGTGGGAGATTTACGCGGCGCATTCACGGTGCGTGAAACCTTGACGACGGCGCAATGATTGACTGAAATTCCTGTCGGAAGTATTCAGTGAAGCACCACATAAAGAGTCATGCAGTTTAAATCGAGAATAAGACTTGCCAGGCTTTTAAAACCTAGCAGGTCTTGAGTCCAGCGCAATTAAGGAGTGGTAGTACTGCTAGCACTGCCAGTCCTTAAATTCTCCCAACTACATAGAGATACGCAAATACCTATGTTTTAGGGGCGCAGTTTTTAAAAATTAATTCGTACTCCAAACCAGCCCGAGCGCGGCGCGGCGGGCGAGATAAAACTTTCAACTTTACCCACACCTTCGCCCCATGCAGCAAAGGCATTTCGGTTATATACGCCGCTGGTCGCATATTCGGTATTTAACACATTGTCTAATTTTGCAAAAATACCGATATTTTTGGTAATTTGATAATTGGTGTTTAAATTCAGCACCGCATAGCCTGCTAGTTTTTGCAACTGATTGTTTTCATCACCACGCATGAATTGGCTGCTCACCGCTTGCACATTGCCGCCAAAGCTCCATTGAGTATTAAATACGTATTGTGCTCCCAATTTCACAATGTGTGCAGGTTGATTGGGTAAAACATCACCTTTATGCACCGTCGTTCCAGTAGCACTTAAGGCACTGGCTAAATTAGTTTCGGTTTGGAAAGTGGCTTGGTTGTAGGCATAATTAGCAAACCAGCGCAGTTTTTTCCAACGTCCTTGCACACTCAGTTCCACACCCTGACGTTGAGTTTTATCCACATTTTGGAAGAAACCGCGTGAGCCCACCCCGCTTTGGGTAAATAAAATATCGTCGCTTAAATTCGTGCGATAAAGTGCCGCACTCCAGCGGGTATTATCACCCAGCGGCAACGTGCCCCGTGTTCCAATTTCATAAGTTTTTGCAATCACGGGATTTAACGGCGGATCAGCCACAAAAGAGTTAGGCAAGCTGCAAGGCGCGGTGGGATCAGCACAAGTCAACTCAGCCGCCGTGGGCGCGCGAAAACCTTCGCTATAATTGGCAAAAACAGTTAAATTTTTAGCGGCTTGATAAGTCATGCCTAAAGCAGGATTAAAGCGTTGAAAACGATGATTTCCATTCAGTTTTGGGTCTAAACCCGTGCTGTCGCTTAAATCAAGCTGCGATTGTTGAAAACGCCCTGAAAACGTCCAATGCCATTGCGGCGTTAAACTTAAAGTATTGGTCGCATACAAGCCTAAATTTTGTTGCTTGACGCGCACGGCGGTGGTGGTGCTGAATTCGCCATTCGGTTCAGTCGCATAACTCAAACCTACAGGCACAAGTTCGGCGTTGCGGGTATCGATATTAAAGTCAGTTTTGCCTGCTTCAAAATTCGCGCCCACCGTGAATTGGTTGGGCAAACCCGCGAGTTTCTCTTTGCCTGTCATTTCCAAAGTCGAGCCATAGCTGCGGCTGCTGGTGTGGGTACGACGGTCTTCGGCTTCTGCGACTAAACGCGGATCATCATTGGGTGCGCCGCCCGTGGCGGTCTGTAATAAAGCGCGGTTGCGATTGCGACATAAACTCGGATGCGGATCGCTGCCATTTTCCAAGGTTAAGGATTCGCCGCTTTCATCCTGACATTCGAGTTGCACATCACTGTTCAAAGTGTCGCGCTGATAATCGCGAAAATACACATTGCCCGCAAAACTCAGGCTGTCACTGGCACGATGTTTACCTTGCAAGCTGATAAAATTCAAACGATTTTTGGTTTCATCGGGATAGGTGTAAGTCGCACTGCGATCTTGTTCGACCAAACTGCTGGGGGAAACGCCGTTGCCTGTCAATTGATTATCGGCGTGCAAATAGCTGACACTGAGGCGACTGTCGCCTTTTTCCCAACCCAATTTCCCAAAAGTTTGTAATAAATCGCTGGGCGAATGTTGTCGCCAGCCGTCTTCGCGGGTTTTATTGGCAGCAACGTACCAATCCCATTCAGCGTGTTTGCCGCCATGTTGTAGTTCTAAGCCACGCCGTCCAAAAGAGCCGCCGCTTAATTCAAGTTGCGTGCCTTGATAATTGCGCCCATCTTTGCTGTTTAAAGTGACCGCGCCGCCCAAAGTATT
>JBDLSS010000422.1:0-4593 GCA_039799345.1 Pseudomonadota bacterium | reverse complement strand
TTTTATAAAACATCATAAAACAGACTATGCAACAAGTTATGCGGCTCTTAAGAAAAAGTGTACAGCCTACTGAGTTTTTTCTAACAGCCTCAAAAAGAAAAAGTAAAAAGTAGCTTAACCTGATGTTCTATAAATGAAATAACGATAATGATTAAGCCATCCCCCTAAAGGGGATTAAACACTTGTTTTTAAGTCCCCTTTAGGGAATTTAGGGGTGCAGTAATCTAATAAATCACCCCAACTTCTGAGCAACCCACGCCGCCACACTTTGCAAAGCTTGGGGCAAGTTATCAAGATGAGTGCCGCCTGCTTGCGCAATATCTGCACGCCCGCCGCCTTTACCGCCGACTTGCAAGGCAACATGATTCACCAATTCGCCCGCCTTCACTTTCCCCATCACATCTGCACTCGAGCCTGCGACCAGAGAAATTTTGCCATCCTTCACCGTGGCTAACACGATGACGGAACTGCCCATTTTCTGATTGAGTTCGACTAAAGTTTCACGTAATTGCTTGGCTTCGATATTTTCCAAACAAGCCGCCAACACTTTAACACCCTGAATATCTTGGGCTTGTGAAATTAAATTATTGCCCTGCGTGCTGGCGATTTGCGCCTGTAAACGACCGAGTTCTTTTTCAGCCGCCTTGTTTTGTTCTAATAACAATTGCAAACGTTCTTCAAGGCTGTCACGCCCAGTTTTCAATAAACTTGCCAGTTTGGCTAAAGTATTGTCGGTGTGATGCACCCATGACAAAGCATTCAAGCCTGTAATCGCTTCGACGCGGCGCACACCTGCGGCAATCCCCGTTTCCGACACAATTTTGAACAAGCCAATGTCGCCCGCGTGGTGAACGTGAATCCCACCGCACAATTCGGTCGAAAATTCACCGATGGACAGGACGCGTACTTTGGCATCATATTTTTCACCGAACAACGCCATCGCGCCCGACTTAGTGGCTTCTTCCAAATCCATAATATTGGTTTGCACGGGCGAATTTAACAGCACTTGTGCGTTGACTAACTTTTCAATTTCAATCAGTTGCGCGGCAGTGATTGGCTCAAAATGGGCGAAGTCGAAACGCAAACGTTCAGGATCAACTAACGAGCCTTTTTGTTTGACGTGCTCGCCCAAAATTTGGCGCAAAGCGGCATGTAATAAGTGAGTTGCGGAGTGATTGCGTGAAGTCGCTTGGCGCGCGGTTACGTTGACTTCTGCTAATACGCTGTCGCCCACTTTCAAACTGCCACTGCTCAACGTGCCAATATGCACAATTGCTTTGGTTTGTTTTTGGGTGTCGTCTACGCTAAAAGTCGCATTTGCCGCCGTTAATACGCCCGAATCCCCAACCTGTCCGCCTGATTCTGCATAAAATGGGGTATTGTCTAAAACCACTTGCCCTGCTTGTCCCACGCTCAAACTTTCGACTGCTTGCCCGTCGGCAAACAAGGCAATCACCGTGCTTTGTTGTTGCTGCAATTCGTAGCCTGTGAATTCGCTGACGTGTTCGTTGTCGCCGCCTTTCACCCAAGTGCCTTTAAATTGACTGCTAGCGCGGGCGCGGGCGCGTTGTGC
Organism: Pseudomonadota bacterium; assembly: GCA_039799345.1. Classification (GTDB taxonomy): domain Bacteria; phylum Pseudomonadota; class Gammaproteobacteria; order Beggiatoales; family Beggiatoaceae; genus JAQTYU01. The sequence goes on along the minus strand of JBDLSS010000422.1, from coordinate 3,020 downwards.
TTCCATCGCGACTTCAAAGCCGTCAATGTCTACGCTTAAATTGCGCTCGCGGGCGATGTCGGCGGTCAAATCCACGGGGAAGCCGTAAGTGTCATATAACTTAAACACGGTTTCGCCCACAATGGTGGTGCTGCCTTTCAACTCGCTGATGCTTTGTTCTAACAAGCGCATTCCGTGATCTAAAGTTTCCGCAAAACGTTCTTCTTCTTGCTTTAAAATCCGTTCTACCGTGGCTTGGGCGGGCGGTAATTCGGGGTAAGCTTTGCCCATTTCTTGAACTAACACACTGACCAAACGGTAGAAGAAAGGCTCGCTCGTGCCCAACTTGTGCCCATGACGCAAGGCGCGACGGATAATCCGACGCAATACATAGCCACGTCCTTCGTTGGAAGGCACAACACCATCAGCAATTAAAAATGAGCAGGCGCGAATATGGTCGGCAATCACCCGTAACGAAGTGTTGTGAATATCTTCGCAATGGGTCAGCGCGGCAACTTGTTTAATAATGGTTTGGAACAGGTCAATTTCGTAATTGCTATGCACATGTTGTAACACTGCGGCAAGACGTTCCAAGCCCATGCCCGTATCAACCGAGGGTTTAGGCAGCGGGGTCAAAGTGCCTTGTGCGTCACGGTTGAACTGCATGAACACTAAATTCCAAATTTCAATATAACGGTCACCATCCGCATCGGGGCTGCCGGGAGGGCCGCCTGCGACATGTTCACCGTGATCATAGAAAATTTCAGAGCAAGGCCCGCAAGGACCGGTGTCGCCCATCATCCAGAAATTATCTTTTGCGCCGCAGCGTGAAAAACGCGTGGCATCCACTTTGAGTTCTTTTAACCAAATATCTGCGGCTTCATCATCTTCTTGATAAACCGTGACCCATAATTTTTCCTTGGGCAGTTTTAAAACGTCGGTTAAAAATTCCCAAGCAAATTGAATGGCTTCGCGTTTGAAATAATCGCCAAAGCTGAAGTTTCCAAGCATTTCAAAGAAAGTGTGATGACGGGCGGTGTAACCCACATTCTCGAGGTCATTATGTTTACCGCCAGCCCGCACACAACGTTGGCAAGTGGTCGCTCGGGTGTAGGGTCGTGGTTCTAGCCCTAAGAATGTTTCTTTAAATTGCACCATGCCTGCATTGGTAAATAATAAGGTGGGATCATTGCCAGGAACTAAGGGGCTGCTCGCCACGATGCTATGTGCTTTGGAGGCAAAATAATCTAAGAATGCTTGTCGGATTTCAGCTACAGTTTGAATGGTCATATGGGTTGCGAATCGTTGCTATTAAATAGTGGAGATATTTGAGATGAGCAGATAGTAATCAATTTTAAGACGTTATGCTACTAAAAAGCATGGGGCTGGGGATTCTGGAGCTGGATTGATTAAATTTTTTCGCCGTCACGTACTTGCATCACCAGTATTAAATTACGCTTCATTCAAAGAATCATGAGGCTTAAATCAAACATGAAACCTACGAGGTTTTTAAAAATTAGCAGGTTTTGAGTCTCTCGTAATTTAAGGATTCACAATAATGCGGGAGAGCTTAGGAAGGAAATAAGGTTTTAAAAGTATCGCTCATTTTGAATGCACCTTAGTCCTCAATTTGTTGTTGAGAAAGCCCTGTGATTCTCATAATTACATCCAAAGCAATGCCTTCAGCTTTGAATTGCTTTGCCAATTGGAGCTTGGCTTTTGCCTCACCTTCTGCAATGCCTTCTTGTATACCCTCTAATTTCCCTTCCGCATGAGCCGTATCCAACACCGCTTTATTTGTCCAATAAGTGAACAAACTTTCTTGATATTGTCGGGCTTGTTGTGGCTTAAGGTTCGCGACTTCTGCAATTTCAAAAGCTTTCTGAAACACGGGTTCATTAAGAATTTGGGGAATATGTTCAATATTTGCCAAGTTCTTTAAAAAATAAACCCATTTTTCAAAGTGATTACTCAGTTCAGCTTCTGTTTTATCAAACAAGGGCATTTGTAAAAAACAGAAATGTAATTTATCGTAAAACAGTTCACCATCTTGATCTCTCAAGCTGACATCTTGTCTAAACTTCAAAGTGTCATCGGTATTATCGGTGATGAAATCTAAGATTGCGATGAAATACACCGCAGACAGCTGGAAATTCCATAAACCTTTTTTTGCTTGTTCTTGAATCGGGAAAGTTGAATAAAACAAGGCGCGGTCTTTGAAGTGATCCATGCGGGCTTTTTGCATTTCCACAATGAAATGTTCGCCTGCGGGACTGATACAATAAATATCAAAAATCGCTTTACGGTCATCTGGGTAGAGCGGTAATTGCTCTACATTTTTGAAATGTAAACTTTGGATTTGATGGTGGGCGGGCAATAATTGATTTAAAAAATCGATCAGTAAATCTTTATTCACTTCTTCACCAAACAACTTTTTGAAACCGAAATCGGTATAAGGATTGATATAACGGGACATGACAATTCCTTATTGAATTAGAGCTGGAAGATGGGGATAGTTTTATTTGGTATTGAGATTATCTCAAACTCAACAAGATTGTTTCCGTTAATTCACTTGTTGGGAAAATACCTTGTTGCTTTTGTAAGTAGTTATGACTGTTATAAACTTCATCAGCCACGAAAATGTATACTCCATTTTTCCGAATAGTCACAGCTTTGTCTTCCGTTAAATCTAAACCAATGGTAATGGTGATCATCACGTCAACATCGCTGGCGTGAGCCGTTTTAATAAACTGCTTATAGCGTTCTCGCAAAGTTCTTTTAGCACCAATGCCATAGCTTCTATTATCTTGTAATTTAAATCGAAAATCATATTCGGTGCTTGCATCGGTTTTATCATGCACGTTGCACTCAATCTCTTCTTTTTTAAGTCCCATCTTTCCCGTTAGGACGGATAAAATGCGATCTTCATAGTTCGAGCCTGAATTAGAAATAATTGATTGATTTATGCTTTCATTAAACATCAACATAAATATCTGATTAGGTTCATTACCTTTACTGACTAAATTCATCGCTGAAATTGA
>JBDLSS010000421.1:0-16825 GCA_039799345.1 Pseudomonadota bacterium | reverse complement strand
ACGTGGGATATGAGTTTGTTGACGCTGCGCTTGATGGGTAAAATGCTGAGTTTAGAAGTTTCTATGAAAAATATCAGTGGTCCGCTCAGCATCGCTGAATTTGCAGGACGCTCGGCACAATTGGGCATTGTCACTTTTATTTCTTTCCTCGCCTTGGTAAGTATCAGCTTAGGTGTTTTAAACTTATTGCCTGTCCCGATGCTGGACGGCGGGCATTTACTGTTTTATCTGATAGAATGGCTCAAGGGCAGTCCACTGGACGACAATGCCCAATCTTTATTGCAACGTGTCGGCTTAACCCTGATCTTAATGTTGATGAGCGTAGCCTTGGTAAACGATGTAGGACGGTTATTAGGATGAAAGTTAGCAAATTGATTCGGAGCACCCTGTGGGGCACAACAGTTTTAGGGGCGTGTTTGCTCGGTCAACAAAGCTATGCTTTTGACGCTTTTAATGTGGCAGATATTCGTTTAGAAGGTTTAAGACGCATTTCCGCAGGGACGGTGTTTAACTATTTGCCCGTCAAAGTCGGTGAAAAATTCACGCCTGAAAATGCCAGTAGTGCGATTGAAGCGTTATTCAAAACAGGTTTATTCAAAGATGTTCGCCTAGAACGTGAAGGTAACGTGTTAGTGGTGCGCATTGATGAACGTCCCTCTATCGCAAAAGTCACCTTTGTCGGTAACAAAGATATTGCAACCGAAGATTTAACCAAATCTTTAAAAAGTATTGGTTTTACCGAAGGTCGGGTGTTTAACCGCTCGATTTTGGAAAAAGTAGAATTAGAATTACAACGCCAATATTTCAATTTAGGCAAATACGCCGTTAAAATTAAGTCGACAGTGACACCTGTGGATCGTAATCGGGTAGAAGTACAAGTTGATGTGTCAGAAGGTGTGGTTGCGCAGATTGACCAGATTAACTTCGTAGGCAATCAATCCTTTAGTAGCAAGGAATTACTGGAAGAAATTGAGCTAAGCACAGGTGGCTGGTTGTCCTTGTTCACCAAAGAGAATCAATATTCTAAACAAAAGCTGTCTGCAGATTTAGAAACGCTGCGTTCATTTTATCTGGATCGCGGTTATATTAATTTCAATATTGATTCTACTCAAGTCTCCTTAACGCCTGATAAACAATCGGTTTATTTAACGATTAATTTAACTGAAGGCGATAAATATACGGTTTCTGATGTGAAATTAGTGGGCAATTTAATCGCACCCGAAGCTGAATTAATGCAAAAAGTCACAGTGAAAACGGGTAATGTGTTCTCCCGTAAAGATGTCACCGCCAGCACCGAATCAATTACCGAACGTATTGGTGATGAAGGTTATGCTTTTGCGAATATCAACGCCATTCCTGAAGTCGATAATAAAAATAAAACTGTCGCCTTAAAATTCTTTATTGATCCCGGCAAACGCGCTTATGTACGTCGTATTAATTACATCGGTAATGTCCGCACCCGTGATGAAGTGTTGCGCCGTGAAATGCGCCAAATGGAAGGCGGCTGGGTTTCAACGAAAGCAGTGAAACGCTCTTTGCAACGTTTACAACGTTTGAACTATTTCGACGATGTCAACGTAGAAACGCCTTTAGTTGCCGACAGCACCGATCAAGTCGACGTCAATTACACTGTGGTAGAAAAAGCTTCGGGGAATTTGATGGCAGGCGTGGGTTACTCGCAAACCCAAGGGGTGTTATTTAATGCCAGTATTTTACAAGATAACTTCTTAGGTTCAGGGAAACGTATCGGACTGGGTTTCAATAATAGCAAAGTCACCACCTCTTATAATTTATCTTATCTCAATCCCTATTCTGATATTGACGGTGTCAGTCGTGGTTTTAACGTGTTTTACCGCAAAACTGATGCGGGACTGGCCAACTTAAGCCGTTATGCCACTGACGTGATCGGTGCGGGTTTGAGCTATGGTATTCCCATCAGTGAATACAATTCGGTTCGATTAGGTTTTGATGTAGACAGAACGCTATTAAAAAAGACAGACTACAGCGCGAAAGAAGTTTCCGAATTTATCACAGCAAACGGTGATCATTATAATTCCTATCGGATGAGCCTAAGTTGGGCGCGAGACACCAGAAATAATATCGTGCTTCCAAATGAAGGGATGTTACAGTCATTCGGCGCGGATTTAAATTTGCCTTTCAGTGATTTAACTTTTTATAAGGTGAATTTCCGTCAACAATGGTATTATCCCATCATCAAAAATTATGTATTTGCCCTAAAAGGTGAAGTTGCCTATGGGAAAGGCTATGGTAAAACCCATGCTTTACCCTTCTTTGAAAACTATACCGCAGGGGGGCCACGTACGGTACGCGGCTTCAAAGAAAGTACCCTAGGACCTTTGGATTCCAATGGCTTGCCTTTAGGGGGAAATTTACGAGTAGTGGGGAATGCTGAATTAATTTTACCCCCGTTCTTTAAATCTGCACGTTCCTTCAGATTATCGGGATTTTTTGATATCGGGAATGTGTACAGTGAAGCTGAAAAATTCTCAGGCTCTTCTTTGCGCTATTCGACAGGTATTGCTGCGATGTGGCTGTCCCCCATCGGCGCATTAAGTTTTAGCGTGGCGAAACCGTTAAATGTCAAATCGACTGATCAAACCCAAGCCTTTCAATTCTCAATTGGTACTACATTCTAGTGATGGTTATGATGAAGTTTTCCAAGCATTCCACCTATCTCTTAGCCTTGCTAAGTCTCTTGCCTGCCGCAGCGTTTGCTGAATTAAAAGCGGGATTTGTTAATGCTGTTAAAGTAATGGAAGCCGCGCCACAGGTTGAAAAAGCCAATGCACGCCTTGAACAAGAATTTGCGCCCCGTCAACGTCGCATTGTCACTGCACAACAAGAAGTGCGGCGTTTAGAAGAAAAATTAGCTAAAGAAGAAACCACCAGCAGCGATACGGAAAGCCGCAATCTGAGCCGCGATTTAATGGCGAAAAAGCGGGATTTAAAGCGTGAACAAGATGAATTCCGTGAAGATTATAATATTCGTCGCAATGAAGAATTAGACAAATTACAAAAACGTATTGTTGAAGTCATTCAAGGTTTAGCCAAAGAAGAAGGCTACGATTTTATTTTAAGTGATGGCGTGGTTTGGGCGAGTGAACGGGTCGATATTACTGATAAAGTTTTACGGCGTTTAACCCAAAAATAAGCCCTTTGTAACTGGAATAATCGCATGAGTATGACGCTAAGTCTGGCAGCATTGGCGACACAATTAGGGGCGCAATTACATGGTGGCGATCCTGAGCATTGTGTGCACGGCGTGACCACCTTAAAACGCGCCACTGCCTCCGAAATTAGTTTTTTCTCCAATCGGCTTTATCGTGAAGAACTTGCCCAAACACAGGCGGCGGCGGTGATTATCTCCAATAAAGACCTACGTTATTGTACCGTACCTCAATTGGTGATGAATAATCCTTATTTAGGTTACGCCTTGGCTGCACGTTTATTTAATCCACCTAAACCCCATGTTGCACAGATTCATCCCACCGCTTGGGTTAGCCCTCATGCTCAATTACATCCCAGTGTTGCGGTCGGTGCGCAAGCTGTGATTGAAGCAGGGGTCATTTTAGCGGAAGGTGTGAGTATTGGCGCAGGTTGTGTGCTTAGTGAAAATGTGAGTCTTGGGGCGCACAGCCAGTTAATGCCGAATGTCACTTTATACAGTGATACCCGCATTGGGGAACGTTGCTTGATTCATTCAGGCGCGGTGCTCGGGGCGGATGGTTTTGGCTTGGCAAATGATCGCGGACAATGGCTAAAAGTTCCCCAATTGGGCGGCGTAGTGCTTGGGGATGATGTCGAAGTGGGGGCAAATACCACGATTGATCGCGGTGCACTCGAAGACACGATTATTGGTAACGGGGTCAAACTCGATAATCAGATTCAAATTGCCCATAACGTACAGATAGGCAATCACACCGCAATTGCGGGTTGTGTTGGAATTGCGGGTAGTACGCGCATTGGTAAGTACTGCATGATTGGAGGTGGGGTTGGGATTGCGGGACATATTGAGCTAGCTGATAACGTGAATGTGACGGGCGGCTCAGTGATTCTACAATCAATTACCGAACCAGGTGTGTATTCTTCAGGCACTCCTTTGCAGACCAATCACCAATGGCACCGTAATTACCATAGATTCAAGCAACTTGATGAATTAGCAAAACGTTTACAACAGTTAGAAAAACCTTTAACACTATGATTAACTTTATATTTAATATTAAAAAAGGCTGTGAGCAATGATGCTCAACAGTATGGATATTCATAAAATTTTTCAGCATTTGCCGCATCGCTATCCATTTTTACTGATTGATAGAGTATTAGATTACACGCTAGGTGAATCGCTGACCGCAATCAAAAATGTCACCGTGAATGAACCCTTCTTTCAAGGACATTTCCCGCATCGTCCTGTGATGCCGGGCGTGTTAATTGTGGAAGCGATGGCGCAGGCGACAGGCGTTTTAGCCTTTAAAACCAGTGCCGCGCAACCTGATAAAAACTCACTCTATTATTTAGTCGGCATCGACAATGCGCGCTTTAAACAACCCGTAGAGCCGGGTGATCAATTGTTGATTGAAGTTAAACTGCTACGCACCACACGCGGCGTGTGGAAATATTCAGCGACTTCCACTGTGGATGATAAAGTGGTCTCCACTGCTGAACTGATGTGTATGAAAAGGGATATTCCAATTGATTGATCCACGCGCAGTCATTGATCCCACCGCAGAACTTGATAGTTCGGTGACGGTCGGGGCTTATTCGATCATCGGTGCAAATGTGCAAATTGATGCAGGGACGTGTATCGCGCCGCATGTGATGATTAAGGGACATACGCGCATCGGCAAAGAGAATAAAATTTATCAATTCTCATCGCTGGGTGAAGACCCGCAAGATAAAAAATATGCGGGCGAAGTCACCTACTTAGAAATTGGAGATCGCAACGAAATTCGTGAATACTGCACCATGAATCGAGGCACGGTTCAAGGCGGTGGTTTGACGCGCGTTGGTAACGACAATTGGATTATGGCGTATACCCATTTTGCCCATGACTGCATCGTGGGCAATCACACCATTTTTGCAAATGGGGCTTCGCTTGCGGGACACGTCACCATTGATGATTACGTGATTTTAGGCGGTTTTAGCCTAGTTCATCAATTTTGCTCGATGGGAAAATACAGTTTTTCGGGGGCAAGTTCGCTAATTTTCAAAGATGTACCGCCTTTTGTCACTGTGTGGGGCAATCGTGCTGAGGCTTATGGTTTGAATAAAGAAGGTTTGAAACGTCATGGTTTCAGCCCTGAAACCATTCAAGCTTTGCATAATGCCTATAAAACAATTTACCGCAGTAATCACACCACGGAACAAGCCATTGAAATTCTGAACGAAAAAATTGCAGAATTCCCCGAAGTGGGTTTAATGGTTGAGTTTCTCAAAAACTCTAAACGCGGCATCGTGCGTTAAGCGTCTCTCATGCAACTTGGCATGGTCGCAGGGGAGCTTTCAGGGGACTTACTCGGTGTTGGTCTGCTGAAAGCTCTGCAACAGCAAAATCCTGATAGTTTTCACAGCACAGGCATTGGCGGTCCGAACATGATCGCGGCGGGTCTGCACAGTCAATTTCCCCTAGAAACGCTTTCCGTGATGGGTTTAGTCGAAGTGCTGGCACATTATTGGGAAATAAAACGTTGTTTCAATCAATTACACGCTTCTTTTCTCGCACAACCACCCGATGTATTTATTGGCATCGATGCACCTGATTTTAACCTACCTTTAGAACGCTTGCTAAAACAAGCGAATATTCCCAGCGTGCATTACGTCAGCCCCTCGGTGTGGGCGTGGCGACAATATCGGGTGAAACGTATCGCGAAAAGTTGTGATTTAATGCTGACGCTGTTTCCCTTTGAAGCTGAATATTACCAACAACAAAAAATTCATGTGCATTTTGTCGGGCATCCTTTGGCAGATGAAATTCCGTTTGAAAATGATACGGTGGCAGCGCGGCGCAATTTGGGGATTGCGGAAATGGGACAATGGGTAGCTTTATTGCCCGGCAGTCGACAAATGGAAGTCAAACAATTAACCCACATTTTCTTGCAAGCAGCGCAATGGTTACACGCTAAACAGCCACATTTACAGTTTATTTTACCTGTGGCACAGGCAAAATTGCGTCCCACGATTGAACAGTGCATTGCAGAATTTGCCCCCGAATTACCAATTACTGTAGTCGATGGAAAGTCTCGTGAAGTGATGGCTGCTGCTGATGTGGTGCTGATAACTTCGGGCACGGCAACTTTAGAAGCCATGTTATTAAAGCGTCCGATGGTAGTCGCTTACCGAGCTGCACAATTAACTTATTGGATTATTAAGCCTTTCGTTAAAATTCCATATTTTTCCTTGCCCAATTTATTAGCGCGAGAAGCCCTTGTCCCTGAATTTTTACAACAGGCAGTGACACCTGAAAATTTGGGGGTGGCGGTATTAAATTGGCTGCAACACCCTGAAGAAGTTCAAGTTTTGCAAGCGCGTTTTATGGAGTTACACCAAGAATTACGCAAGAATGCGAGTGAACAGGCAGCGCGGGCAATTATGGAATTATTACGGTAAAGCAAGCCCCTTATTATCAGGGCTTTGATAATTTTAATGGTAGTACTAAAGAACTTAGGATTACCCACTGATATTAACAACATTAAGTTTTATTCTTTAATTCTGAAAATCCTTTAATCCTGTAAATCCTGATTCAGACAATAAGCTGGTTAGAATCCTTACTTGTTTGGCACTGCCATTATTTTAATATCACTGCTTCTTTAGGAATACCAAAAATCCTATGTAATCAATGGAGCAGGGAGTGAGATTATAGGATTTGCTTTTTTTAAATGTTGAGGCTTTACGTTTCAGCTAAATTATTTCAATAACCTCATTTTCCCCCGCTCGTAATTTGAAAAATTGCCCGCAATATCTACTATTACTTTAATAAATACTCCGTAATCATTGTTAGCCGCCAGACAGGAAACCATCATGAGCCATGTTGTACACGTTGTTGCGGGCGTGGTTAAAAACCGTGCAGGAGAAATTTTGCTGGCACAACGTACTGAACCTCGAGAATTAGCGGGTTTATGGGAGTTTTCTGGCGGAAAAGTTGAAGTAGGTGAAAGCCGTTTTGCCGCCTTGCAACGGGAATTTCAGGAAGAATTAGGCATTAAAGTGCTCGAAGCAATCCCTTTGATGCAATTGCTGCATCGCTATCCCACCAAACATATTTTACTGGATGTGTGGGAAGTAACTGAATGGAAAGGTATTCCTGAAGGCAAAGAAGGACAGGCATGGGGTTGGTTTCCTTTATCGGAATTACGCTATTTGCAATTTCCCGCCGCCAATTATCCGATTATTAACGCACTGCATTTACCAAAAGAATATTTAATTACACCTGAACCTGAAAGTCCTGAAAAATTTTTTCAAGAATTACACAGCAGTTTGCAACAAGGTATTCGCTTGGTACAGTTCCGTGCCAAAACTTTGACAGCCACAGCTTACCAAGATTACGCCGTTGAAATGGTAAAAATTGTGCATGCGTATGGGGCGGAAATTTTACTCAACGCACCTGCGAGCCTTGCTCATGAAGTGGGGGCGGATGGCGTGCATCTTAGCAGCACAGAATTAATGCAGCTTCGGGAAAAGCCTGCGCTGACATGGGTTGGGGCTTCTTGTCATACCGCACAAGAAATCACACGGGCAAATCAATGGGATATGGATTTTATTGTTCTCAGTTCTGTGCAACACACCGCGACACACCCGCAACAATCGCCTTTAGGATGGGAACAATTTGAACAACTCGCGTATACAGCAAGCTGCCCCGTGTTCGCTTTGGGGGGGATGCAGCGTGCAGATATTGTTCTGGCACGGGAACACGGAGCACAAGGCATTGCCGCGATTCGGAGTTTATGGAACTCGAATCAGCGATGATAAACAAATATTAGTGAGAATGACTCAAGCTTTCGGACTTCTCAATTGACAATGCTTTCTCTAGACCATGTGCATATTCAAAACCTTTCAGCCAATATTGTGCTTTATCACCTTCTTTGCCATAGGGACAGTTGGGTGTGACTTGCTTGGCATAATGACATGCACGGAAGCCTTCCAAATACACATTAATTAATTTGAGGTTAGTCATACGATTCACCATTAGTATTAAACAGAGGTTATTACTGCACCGCTTGCGATGCTTTCTAAACAATTACTTGGATGAACAACCTATAAAACCCCAAGTAATAAAAATCCCTCTTAAAACATCAAGATAAGATAAAGTCTTTGTTACATTACCCATTGTAATCATAAAATATGACAGTTATATTACAGTACTTTTTGTCGGAATTCTTATCAAAATAACAAAATTTTGTATCTTTTATTTTACCTAAAAATGCCGCGCTCCGACGTGATAACTACGTAATTCGAGGCGGGAGGGGAGGATTCCAATTTGCTTAAATTTCCCACAATGAAATGACAACTTTTACTTTGAATGCTCTGTTTTCCAAAGCTAATTTGCTAGGCAAGTTCACCTCTTTGACAGACTGATAACGTTCATAAGTGATTGTCCAATCTGCCTGCTGTAATAAACTTAAACGTCCGCTGTTATCCAATTGATAATTATCAATGTCGATTTTATCCACAGGCAGACCCCGAATCCACGAATATAAATGGCTGACGGGTAAATTCACATGCAAGCGTTCTGAGAGCAATTCTTCCGCTGTTGCCGCATTGAATACATCGCCCTCCGCCGTGCGTAAACTGACTTGTTGCGCCGCACCTGTCAAACGTAACATCCCTTGTCCTGTAGGTGTATTAAGCTGCAATTGATAACCGTTGGGCTGTTGTTCCCAAAGCACATTCGCAATCCAACTGTCATCGCCCGAATGAATCGACATCCGCCCACGCAATTGCCAAGTATCCACTTTGGCAAGTTTCAATTGCAATTGTTGCCATTTCACTTGTTGCTCGGGGGAAGGCGGGGGTAAACGAGTCGGCGCGGCACAGCCTGCCAATATTAACAGCGCAATTAAACCCAATAGTTTCACAGGATAAGTTTGTATCATGGTATAAATTTCTTCATTACTTCGAGTAAGGGGGTATTATGGGGCGAATTTTTCAACGCCTTATTCCAAACGGCTTTGGCAGCAACCTTGTCACCACTGACCCAAAGCACTTCACCCAAATGTGCGGCGGTTTCAGGATCATCTTTTTTCAGTTGCGATTTGCGTAAATAATCAATCGCTTCAGGATATTTGCCGAGACGGTATAAGACCCAGCCCATGCTGTCTAAAATGTAATAATCTTCGGGATTTTGCGCAATTGCCTGCTTAATTAAATCCAAAGCTTCTGCATAACGGGTAGTGCGATCTGCCAAACTGTAGCCCAAGGCATTGAGTGCATGCACATTTTTCGGGTCAAGTTCCAAAACTTTACGCAAGTCTTTTTCCATGGACACCAAATCATCCATTTTTTCCGCTAACAAACCGCGCATATATAACAACGTGGTGTCATTCGGTATTTTTTCCAAAGCACGGTTATAAATCGCCAGCGCGTCCGCAAAGCGTTTATGTTCCATTAATAATTCCGCTTCGACTTGGCTTAAAGTGGCACGATCTTCACTGCTTTCCACAGGCACATCGTGCAAATGCGCCACCGCCTTGTCTAATTGCCCTTGTTCTGCGAATAAACTTGCAATTCGCGCTTGGGCTGCCAAGTAATTATTGCCACCGACTTCCTGCTTTTGATACCACTGAATCGCTTGTTCTGAATTTTTTTCCAGCTCGGCAATCTGCCCCAAATAAAATTGGGCGGCATCGCGTTGATCCGCAAATTTCAACAAATGGGTGAAATGCTCCTTTGCCACCGCGCTTTGTTTCAATTGCAAGGCAATTAAACCCGTGGCATGAATCAATTCAGGTTGCTTGGGGCTGGCAGCTAATAACAATTGGAATTGTTTCAAAGATTCTTCAAAACGTCCCGCACCTGCCAACACTCGTGCATATTGCACCCGCCATTCCTTTTTATCTGGATATTTTTGCAAAGCTTTACGCAAATATTCGACTGCTGCCTCTGGTTTATTTTGCTTGGTCAAAATATGTGCAGATAAAGCCACCGCCGCTTCATGATTTGGCGTGCGAGAGGTCAATTTTTTTAATACCTCTAAAGCGCGATCATGTTGCCCTGCGTTGGTTAATAACCGCGCAAAGGCAAGGGCAACGGCGGGATCGTTTTGGCGTTTTTCTACCAATTTTTCCATCAACTGCACGGAGCAAGTTTGATTTTTTTGTTGCGCGAGCAGGGCTGTGATCATCTCCAAAAGCTGAGTTTCGGCTTCTCCTTTGACGCTGCCGAGCATGGCTTCTAAATAACCCGTCGCCTCGGGGGTGCAACCTTTACGCAATAATAAGCCCACCACTACTTGACGCGCATCATTGCTATCTGGGCTGATGCTCATCCACAATCCAGCGGCTTTGGTGGCTAACTCATATTGTTTGGCAAATAGCGCGATGCGTGTTGCACGCTCTGCCATTTGTACATTGCGGGTTTGGGTGGCTAATTTGAGAAAATTTTCAACTGCTAAGCCATATTGTCCGCGTTGTGCTGCAAATTCTGCCACTAACACTTGATATAACTCGGCTTGGCGTGGTGAGGAAAAAGCTCGTTGAGTAGAAACTCGACCCGATTCATCAAGCACCAGTTCTAAATCTAAGGAATCAAGGTTCAAATCCTTAAGGTCGAGAGTCAGGGCTTCGGTTTTTGGCGGATCGGTTTTAGGGACATCTTGACTGTAGGTCAGACTGCTTGCACATCCGAGTAAATTAAACGCTAAAATAAACGGTAACTGTTTACTGAAAAAGTGAATATCCATGCCCATACTCTTAATTAATACGTTGCTTCACTATATTCTATAGGAAAGTGAGAATTTAAAAACCTAATTTGACCGCCATGGCAAACGCATATAAAAATATGTTCAGAGAGAGAAGATATTTTCTCTAAAAAAATCACAGAGAACGGCTTTAAAACCTTATTAACTAATTTAAAACAAAAGACTTAGTTTTTAAACTAAGTAATTCCTATCACAATAAGCGTTGATACAATTGAATATATTGGTGCGCGCTGCTCGACCAACTCACATCATTCGCCATCGCGTGCTGTTGTACGGTTTGCCACATTTCAGGATTGCGATATACCAATAAAGCGCGTTGCACACAGCGTAATAATTCTTCATCTTTTTCAAACACGAAGCCTGTGGCAATGCCTTGATCTAAATGCGCAGGAGTTGTGTCGACTACACTGTCAGCTAGACCGCCTGTTTTCCGCACAATCGGCAAAGTACCATAGTGCATACTGTACATTTGATTTAGCCCGCAAGGTTCAAAACGCGAGGGCATCAAGAAAATATCCGCCGCCGCTTCAATTTGATGCGCCAAGGCTTCGTTATAGCCCAAAGTCACACTGACTTTTTGCGGCAATTGGGCAGCAAAATGTTGTAATTGCATTTCTAAGCCTTTGTCGCCACTGCCTAATAATACCAATTGCGCTCCTTCATTTAAGATTTCGGGCAAAATCGATAGCACCAAATCCACGCCTTTTTGATAAGTGAGTCGCGTAATAATACCGATGAGAGGCTGTTTGGGGTGGTAACTTAAGCCCAGTTTTTCACATAATACGCGCTTATTTTCGGTTTTGTCCGCCAGGGTTGTCACACTGTAATTTTTAAATAAATGTGCATCGGTTTCGGGATTCCATTCATCAGTATCCACGCCGTTAATAATGCCTGTCAATTGCTCGCGTCGACTCGCCAATAAGCCCGCCAAACCATAGCCAAAATCAGGATGTTGAATTTCGCGTGCATAAGTGGGGCTAACCGTGCTGATTGCATTGGCATAGGCTAAACCTGCTTTTAGAAAAGACAGCGAACCATAATATTCCACGCCGTGCATCTGGTAACTGTGGGGTGGCAAGTCTAATTCTGCCAACAAATGCGCGGGGAATACGCCTTGATATGCCATGTTATGAATGCTAATCACTGTTTTTGCAAAATGCGGCATCTGCGCTAAATACGCGGGGGTTAAACCTGTTTGCCAATCATTACAATGAATTATCTGCGGTTTGAAATCAAAACAATGGCTTGCAAATAAAGCGGCTAATTTAGATAAGGCTGCAAATCGTTGGGCGTTGTCGTGCCAATCATGCCCGTGCTGGTCTTGATAAATGCCGCCGTCACGCATGAATAACTGTGGACAATCCAACACATACACTGGCAATTTTGTGTCACCCAACATCTGCCCTTCGAGCAGGCGCATTGTGGGTAAATGTGGCAATAACTTGATGTTATCATGAATAATTTTTAGCGAAAGCGTTTTTAATACCGCAGGATAACCGGGTAATAATAAACGCACGTCAACACCCGCCTGACATAAGGCGCGAGGCAGCGCGTAACTAATATCACCCAAACCGCCTGTTTTCACCAAGGGATAGGCTTCGGATGTGGCAAAAAGCACAGCTAACATAAGGCTTCCCCCGTGTTAAGGCGTTGTGGAAATCGCTTGGTAGCGTAATTGTTGTAATAAATAAGGTAAAAACTCTTGGCTGACTTGGTCTACACTAGAACTTATTCCATAGTCATATAATTGATTGACTTGTAAGTCTTTATAGCCGCAAGGATTAATGCCTGAAAATGGGCTTAAATCCATGTTTACATTCAAACTGAGTCCGTGATAACTACAGCCACGCCGAATTCTCAAACCTAAAGCGGCAATTTTTTTCTCATCGGCATAAACCCCAGGTGCGTGTTCACGGCGCACGGCATGAATTTTGAAGGTGGCTAAATAATCAATAATCGCTTGTTCTAAATCTGTCACCAATTGGCGCACACCCCAGCCACGGCGTTTAATATCCATCAGGATATAAACCACCAACTGCCCAATACCGTGATAAGTGACTTGTCCGCCGCGATCAATGCGATGAATCGGAATATCGCCCGTATTTAGTAAATGTTCGGGCTTGCCCGCCAAGCCAAGGGTATAAACGGCGGGATGTTCAACTATCCAGATTTCATCCAAGGTTTCGGCAGTGCGTTGATCAGTAAAACTGTGCATCGCTTGATACACAAGATTGTATTCAGCTTGCCCCAAAGGGCGAATGATGACGGGATCAAAGGGCATAAGACTTGTGGCGTGTAAGGGACGATGAGGAACGCCCTGAAGAGGAATTGAACCTCTGACCACCCTCTTAGGAGGAGGATGCTCTATCCACTGAGCTACCAGGGCAAGAGGTGATGGTGGAGTTGAGGAGAATCGAACTCCCGACCTTCGCATTGCGAACGCGACGCTCTACCAACTGAGCTACAACCCCACAACGTTTTCATTATAAAAGATCAGTTATGATTATGCTAGGGCGTGTCATCAATTAGGTTTTAACTGCGTCCCATCCCCTAAGGCTAAACCTTAAAACCAGTCCCTAAATCCCCTAAAGGGGACTTAAAACATTAAATAACTTGTTTGTGTTTAGCCCCCGTTGGGGGTTGGAGGCTTCTTTAAAGATTTTTAAACGCGCTACTTTCTGTTAAAACCTAATTGATGACTCGCCCTAGCGTACGAGTGAAAAGTATATTTTTTAGATGATAATCAAGTAAAAAGGTGGATAAAAATACTTGTTGTAATCAAGGGTATTTGCTATTATTTTTTGATAATAATAAAGGCTAAATTAAATCACTTTAGTATGGATTCCCATCATGAGTTATCTTGACGCATTAAGACAAGCCAGTGAACAACAAAAAGCAGCAGAAATTGAAGAAAGTGCGCGTTTGGAAAAATTACAGGCACGCTTTCAGAAAGAGGTCAAACCCGCCCTCGAAATTCTATATGCGGGTATTAACGAACTGGTGCAGCATCTCAATTATTTGAAAACAACAACCCCTGTAGAGTACCATATTAAAGGCTGTCAAAATGCGGTTGAATTAGCACAACAGGGCTATATTTTAACAATTTTTCGTGAATTACAGTTGTTAAATCAGCGTAATTTTAAAAACAAAGCTGCCGATACTACCAAAGATAATGATTTTTCCCTGTGTTTTAAGGCGATTGGACACAAGAGTATTCGCTTTGAAAAAGTCCAAGCTTTGGAAACGCAGTTACAACGTGATTATCTTGAAGAATTTAATCTTGAGTTCAAACTGAAGGAAAGTTTGGATCAACAAGGCAATGTATTAAAAACCTTGTTCTTGGTTGAACCTGTGATTCCTATGGAATTTCGTTTTACCAATGATTTAGAAAACTCCGTCATTGACCTCAGTATCACCAATTTCACAGAATTGGGTCAAAAAGTTTATCTTATCAAGCCTGAAGAAGTCACCAGTGCTTTCGTGGATGAATTGGCAAAATATCTAAATCGCCAACCCAATAAATTGGCGTTGAAGCTAAAACCCATGCACTATGGGAAATTAACCGCTCGCGTCAGTAAGCCTGCCTTACCCACAGCCAGTCCCGCTGCACCTAAAACAACTGCACTCCCTAAAGCCCCCATTCAAAAAGAACCTGAGCAGGATTTAGAAGAATTTCAAAAATGGTTGTCAGCTCAGGTTCAAAAAATAGAGTCTGAACAAGAGGCTAAGAAAGCACCTGCTCCAAAAGGATTATTTGGCGGTTTGTTTAGTAAAATGGGGTTAGGGCGGGCTAAGTAGTTGGTTTGGTCTGAACCATAACGTACATATCTTAAATTGTATAAATTATGGTTCAGATATATCCTAAATTGGTAGTCCTGTTCTTTAAGCACTACCGAATTTTTAAACATTTACAAACGCCCGCGATCATCATTCACAAAGCCCAGCAGCGGCTCGTGCCAATCTCGCGTTAAGGCGATGACTTTGAACAACTCGCCCATTTCACTGGGCAGAATTAAAATCTTGGTTTGTTGCGTGAGTTTGATATATTCACGCGCTTCTTGCTTGTCTGCATGTTGCAATAAGATTTCCGTCAAACCACAGCCCAACAAGAAATTGGCTTGATTGGCGTAGGTAGCCACTTCCAAATTTGCAGCCTCGGCAGCGGTTGCCACCGCAGTGAAATCCACATGCGCGGTAATATCTTGTAAACCCACTAAAATTAATGGGTCAGTGTGCGCACGGTGCTGGTAATGACACATCAACGTACCCGTGTCGCGTTGCGGATGATAATATTCCCGCGCAGGAAAACCATAATCCACTAACAAAATCACGCCCGCCTGAAACGGCTCGCTTAATGCCTGCAACCATGCAGTTAAATAGGGATTGCGTTCCGTGGTGTATGGCGTGGGCACACATTCCCGCAACTGTTCCCCAAAAGTTCGTAAGGCGGCATCTTGCGCGGGACGCATTTCCCAAACGAAAGCCTTACCGTCGAAATTCACATAATATTCTAAGAGTTGCTCAGCTTCGACACAGAAACGTTGCACAGGCATCGCATCCAACACTTCATTTGCCAGCACCACGCCTTTAAACGGCACGCTGGGCAATTCATGCAACCAGCGTACCCGCGCAACCAAATCAGGGACGCGCTGCTGCAAAGTTTTAAGCTGGCGTTGTTGCAAATCGGGGCTGATTTCTAAAATCCAATATTCCTGTGGAACACAATCCAAAGCTTGCAAATGCAGTAGCAATTCAGCGGCTAAAATCCCTGAACCTGCGCCAAATTCTAAAATAATGCCATCGGGTAAAGTTTTCAGCACTTGCCGCACTTGATGCGCCAAACATTCGGCAAACAGTGGGGACAATTCGGGCGCGGTGATAAAATCGCCGCCTTCGCCAAATTTATGCGCCCCCGCGCTGTAATAGCCCAATTGGGGCGCGTAAAGTGCGTATTGCATGAAATCGTGAAACGGAATAGCCCCACCTGCCACTGCAATTTTATCTATGATATAGTCTTGCAGGCGTTGACTGTGTTGCAGCGCGTGCGTGTCAGGGCTGGGTAATTCTGATGCGTGGGTCATGATATGAATATTCTTATTTTTTACGGAGTCTGATTAATGCACTCACCTGCTTTGCCAAAAGTCGTGTTGATGACCGGCGCAGTCAAGCGCATAGGGGCAAATCTTGCACGCCAACTTCACGCATTGGGCATGAATTTAATGCTGCATTATCGTTATTCTGAGGCAGCCGCAGATGCTTTACAAGCAGAATTGAACGCGATTCGCCCCGCTTCTGTGGGCTTAGTACAAGCGGATTTACTCGATATTGCAGGCTTGCCCACACTGGTGCAGGCGACTTTAGAACAATTTGGACGACTGGATGTTTTAATCAATAATGCGTCTAGTTTTTACCCCACGCCTGTGGGGGAAATTACTTTGGAACATTGGGCGGATTTAATCGGGAGCAATTTACAAGCTCCCTTATTTTTGTCACAAGCCGCCGCGCCCCATTTAAAACAACAACAAGGCTGTATTATTAATATTGTGGATATTCATGGCGAACGCCCTTTAAAAAATTATCCTTTATATTCAGTCGCGAAGGCAGGTTTAATTATGGTCACCAAGGCATTGGCGAAAGAGCTTGCGCCTGATGTGCGGGTGAATGGGGTCGCGCCAGGGGCGATTTTGTGGGCAGAACAACAAGAAGATGACACGGTACAACGTCAAGTTTTGGCTCAAATTCCTTTACAACGCTGTGGCAGTCCTGAAGATATTGCACAAGCTGCGATTTATCTGATTTCAGCGGGTTATGTGACGGGACAAATTTTACAGATTGATGGCGGTCGGACTTTGAATCAATAATCACGACCCAGACCTGCTAGGTTTCAAAAACCTA
>JBDLSS010000420.1:0-2894 GCA_039799345.1 Pseudomonadota bacterium | reverse complement strand
ACGTAAGCAAGTTAAACACCGGCGACATCATCACCATCAAGCCTTATGAAGGCAAGATTCTGAACGAAGCAGGCGAAGTGGTTAGCACCTTTGAAATCCGTCCTGTCACCCTGCCTGACGAAGTGCGTGCTGGCGGTCGTATTCCTTTAATCATCGGTCGTGCTTTAACCCAAAGAGCGCGTGAAGCTTTAGGCTTACCCGCTACCGATTTATTTATTCTGCCTACACCTCCTCAAAGTTCTGGCAAAGGCTACACCTTGGCACAAAAGATTGTCGGCAAGGCTTGCGGCTTACCTGGCGTGCGCGCTGGCATGTACTGCGAACCCAAGATGACCACCGTCGGTTCTCAAGACACCACGGGTGCTATGACCCGCGACGAATTGAAAGAACTCGCTTGTTTGGGCTTCTCTGCTGATTTGGTGATGCAAAGCTTCTGTCATACCGCCGCTTATCCTAAGCCCGTTGACGTGAAATTACACCACGACCTGCCTGAATTCATGCAACATCGTGGCGGCGTTGCCTTACGTCCCGGCGATGGCATTATTCACTCTTGGTTAAACCGCATGGTCATGCCTGACACCGTTGGCACGGGTGGCGATTCTCATACCCGTTTCCCTATCGGTATCAGCTTCCCCGCTGGTTCTGGTTTAGTGGCATTCGCTGCTGCTTTGGGTGTGATGCCTTTAGATATGCCTGAATCTGTGTTAGTGCGTTTCAAAGGCGAAATGCAACCCGGTATCACTTTACGTGACTTAGTGAATGCCATTCCTTACGTTGCAATTCAACAAGGTTTGTTGACCGTTGCTAAAGAATGCAAAAAGAACGTTTTCTCTGGTAAAGTTTTAGAAATCGAAGGCTTGCCTAATCTGAAAGTGGAACAAGCTTTTGAATTGGCTGACGCTTCCGCAGAACGTTCTGCAAACGGTTGTACGGTTCACTTGAGCAAAGAACCCATCATCGAATATTTGAACTCCAACATCACTTTATTGCGTTGGATGATTGCTGATGGTTATGGTGATCCCCGCACTTTACAACGTCGTATTGAAGCGATGGAAGCATGGTTGGCAAATCCTGAATTGTTACAACCTGATGCTGATGCCGAATACGCTGCGGTTATCGAAATCGATTTGAACGACATCAAAGAACCTATTCTGGCTTGCCCCAATGATCCAGACGACGTTAAATTATTGTCTGATGTGACGGGCACGAAGATTGATGAAGTGTTCATCGGTTCTTGCATGACCAACATTGGTCACTACCGCGCTGCTGCTAAGGTTTTAGAAAGCTCCAGCCAAGTGCCTACGCGTTTGTGGATTTCTCCCCCAACCCGTATGGATCAATACCAATTGACCGAAGAAGGCGTGTACTCTACTTTCGGTAAAGTCGGCGCACGTATCGAAATCCCTGGCTGTTCACTGTGCATGGGTAATCAAGCCCGCGTGCGTGATAATGCGACCGTGGTTTCTACTTCGACCCGTAACTTCCCTAACCGTTTAGGGAAAGATGCGAACGTGTATTTGTCTTCTGCTGAATTGGCGGCGGTGGCTGCTAAATTGGGTAAATTACCCAGCGTTGCAGAATATATGGAAAATGTGCAAGCGATTGTGCCTTTATCACAAAACATCTACCGTTACTTGAATTTCCATGAAATTGCGAAATATCAAGATGTTGCTAAGAAAGTGCAAGATAAAGTAATTCCTATCGCGATTGCTTAATTTTGCTGAAATGGCGAGCTGTTAATTCAGCTTGCCACGTTGTGAAAAAGCCTCCTTTGTGTGAACAAGGGAGGTTTTTTATTTGGCTACACAGTTGTTTTAATATGTTGTATAGTCAGATTGGTAAAATTTGTTTATAAAAATATACCTGAAAGGTCATTAAAAATGCGGTACTTAGAAGAAATTACGATTATTGGTTATAAGTCTATTCGTGAGTTAAAAGCTTTTCGATTACCTTCAGGCTTGAATGTGCTGATTGGCGCAAACGGTTCGGGTAAAACGAATTTCATTCGCTTTTTTGAGTTATTAGGTCAAATGATGACCAGTCCCCCTGATCGAGGTTTACAAAATTATATTAGTGCCCGAGGGCGAGCTGATGCTTTTTTATTCCGAGGCATGAAAACCACACAGGAATTACAAGCACATTTAAAATTTGGATTGAATGAATATAAATTCACCTTGCGGGCTGCGGATGATCGTTCCTTATTTTTTGCTCAAGAATCTGCCCCCTTTGATGGTTCTCTGTATGGACGAACTGAAAACGATCAGGGTAGTGGACATGATGAAAGCGAACTTATCAGAAACACTTTCTGTCGTAAAAGTGAACAATGGGCTGTTGATACCCTCAAAAGTTGGCGTGTTTATCATTTTCATGATACTTCTCCCTCTGCGCCTGTGATGGGATTATGGAATATTGTAGATTATGAAAGCCTTCATGCAAATGCGGCAAATTTAGCTCCTTTTCTCATGAATTTAGAGAAAAATCACCCGATTCATTATGCACAGATAGTCGAAGTAATCCGTTCAGTTGCGCCTTTTTTTGGGCAGTTTGTTTTAAAAGAAATGTATTTAGGACAAACTCAACTTCTTTGGAAAGATCGTTATTCTGAGATGTTGTATTACCCACATCAGTTGTCAGATGGGACATTGCGTTTTATTTGTTTAGCAGCAGTTTTGTTACAACCTAACTTACCTAACATGCTAATTTTGGATGAACCCGAATTAGGCTTACACCCCTTTGCAATCAAACAATTAGTGAGCATGTTGCAACAAGCGGCTGCACAAACTCAATTAATTATTTCTACGCAATCCTCATTGTTGTTAGATGAATTGACACCTGAGCAAATTATTGTCGCAAATCATCATCAAGGGGAAACCATACTTAAACGTTTAAATTCC
>JBDLSS010000419.1:0-3773 GCA_039799345.1 Pseudomonadota bacterium | reverse complement strand
AATCTGAGAACAAAATAACCGTACTGTATTGTCAAGCCGAGCTTGACCGACAGGCATTTCCAAACGGAGTTTGGGAACAAGAGAAAATGAGATTAACTCTCCTTGTCACTAATTTTTTCGTCGTACTCAGATTATAATGCATCCAAGATAACAAATTCATCTTTTGATTTACTTCAACAATCATCATGCTAAAAATAATTTCTCATTTAAATGAATACACACCTACTAATTTGCAGGGCTGTGACTGAGTGCAAAACTCAACGTACAGGCAACTCACCTGCCTGAATTGCCTGCAATTGCTGCTGCAAATAACGCTCAATCCCTTGTGCATCTTGCGGACGAGAAAAGAAAAATCCTTGCACATGATGACAGCCCGCCGCTTCCAATACCGTCACTTGGAAATTCGTCTCCACCCCTTCTGCTACCACTTTAATTCCAAATGCCTCACCCAAGGAAATAATCGCCTTCGCAATTTTGGCAGATTTGCCGTGCGTGTCGATTTCGCGAATAAAACCCTTATCAATTTTTAATGCGTCAATCGGAAATTGTTGCAAATAGCTTAAAGAAGAATAACCTGTTCCAAAATCATCGATATACAGTTTAACTTTCAGTTTTTTCAACTCTTTCAGCATTTCTAGCAAATATTCAGGGTCTTGCATGATGGCACTTTCGGTAATTTCAATTCGGCAAGTTTCACCCGCAATTCCACTATTTTCAATAATACTTTGAAAGACTTGTACTAAGTCAGATTGCTTTAATTGAATGGGTGACACATTAATATTCATACCCAAATCTGCAAACTCAGGAAATTGCAGTTGCCAACGCTTTAATTGTTCACAAGCTTCTTGGAACACCCATAAACCCAACTCACGAATTAAACCCGTTTCCTCAGCCACAGGAATAAATTTGTCAGGCATCACCAAACCTTGTTCAGGATGCTCCCAACGCACCAAAGCTTCAAGGCTGACAATTTGCCGCGTTTTCAATGAAATAATCGGCTGATAAAATAAACGGAATTCGTGACGTTCCAAGGCTCTGCGCAAATCCGATTCCATGCGCAACAAGTTGACCACTTGGGTATGCATTCCTTCTTGAAAAATCATAATCCGTCCACGCCCCCGATATTTTGCTTCATACATCGCAATATCGGCATCGCGTAACATTTCTTCAGGGTCTTTATATTCTTGCGTGCCCAAGGCAATCCCAATGCTCGCCGTGGTGTTAAAAATCTGCTGTTCTAAAGTATAAGGTTTGCTGAGTTGGTGTTGAATCTTTTCAACCCGCTGTTCCAAGGTTTCAGTTTCGTCTAAATGGTGCAAAATCAAGGCAAATTCATCGCCCCCAAATCGTGCCACCACATCACGTTGCATATTGGTTTCTTGCAATAAACGGTGTGCAATTTCTGTGAGTAATTGATCGCCCGCCCAATGCCCCATACTGTCATTGACGACTTTAAAACGGTCTAAATCGACAAAAAGCACCGCAAATGCAGCATTTTGCGGCGTGGGATTTTGATGATAAATCTCTAAGGTTTCTAGGAGTTTACTGATGAAAGTATTGCGATTAAATAAGCCTGTCAGTTGATCATGTGAGGCATCATAAAGCAATTTAGCCTCAGCATATTTACGTTTAGTAATATCTTCGACCATGCCTTCATAATAAGCAACATTGCCTTGCTCATCACGCACCAGCCGCGCGGTTTCGTTCACCCAAATAATACTTTGATCGCGTCGATAAGCTTGATATTCAAAATTTTGTACTGTCGAATGGGTTTCTAACAATTCAATAAAACGTCCTCGTTCTTTCGGATCGACATACAACTGATTTTGCACATCATTGATTTCACGGTGCATTTGTTCTGCGGAATCATAACCGAAAATCCGCACAAAGGCAGGATTAACATTGATATAGTGTCCGTCGGGGGTGGTTTGGAAAATCCCCTCAATCGCATTTTCAAAAATATCCCGATAACGCTGCTCTGCCTGAATCCGTGCTTCTTCTGCGGCTTTACGCTCAGTGATGTCTTCCATCATACAAATGATAAAAGGTTCACCCGCACTGCGCACAATCGAGCAACTTTGATTCGTCCACACAACATTATGATTTTTACACTGATAACGCTGCGCCACCAAAAAAGTGTCATAGTTACCATTGAGCAAATTTCGCAACATTTCTTGTTCAGTTTCAGCATCTTCTGCATAAGCTAATTCATGCAGTAAACGCTGATATAATTCTGCCTCACTGAAACCCAGCATGTGTTGCAAGGATTTATTACTACTAATAATCCGACCTTCCAAATCAATTTGGGCAATTCCTAAAGCGGCTTCATTAAAAATAGATTGAAAACGTTGTTGACTGATAGTGAGGGCGTGGGTAATTTTATTGCGAGCCTCAATTTCAGTATTTAAAGATTCATTGGCAACTAACAAACCCTGCGTGCGTTCTGCCACCAAAGTTTCTGCCCAACGCGCTCGTGTCAAAATAATATGTGCATAGCGCAAAACACCCAAAGTGAATAAAATTCCTGTCAACAACACAATCCACGCATAACGCCATTCAATCTCAGAAGTTTCCCCCTGTAAACTATACAAACCAATACGCCACGAACGTTTGCCCAAATCAGATAATTCAAGCGGTGTAGAAACCAAGGCAGTGGAGGCATGTTCATGTGATAGCCAAGCAGGGCTATATAATTGAGTAATTTTGGTATTGGGGGTTTCGTCGGTGACTTTCCAAAAGGTATCTGAGCGTAATTTATTAGGGCGCAATTCTTGATCAATTAAGGGTTCTAACACCACGATACCCACGATAAAACCGCGTAATTCGCGTTGACGTTCAGACTCGGTGTTGGTTTCGCGTAAATAAACAGGCAAAACTAAATACACCCCCAAGACATTGCCCGCACTGCTGGGTAAATAAGTCGCATTACTCATCAATAATTGCGATTGATTGCGTGCCAGTTCTAAAGTTTGACGTAGCTGCGGCTCAGACGAAAGGTCAAAACCTGCTAAGGTACTGAGTTTAGTGCTTTCTAAATATAAAACGGGGTAGTGTATAGGACGAGATTGTAAGTTCTGGGGCTGACCTTCTGTGTCCCATTCCCAAAAGCGCAGTTCAGGATTGTCTCGTTTAGCAAGCTCAATGAGATAGGGCAATTCTTGGGGTTTGACCGCTGGAACCCATGCCACAGCCTGTAAAATATCTTGTCCTAAAATACTGGTATTTTGTTTGAAGAAGTTTTTAAAATCGGTAAGGTTAAAACCATTATGGATATTGTATAAACCGCGTGTTGAATATAAAACACTACTAAAACTTGCCAAGGTTTGACGCAAGCTGCGCACATAGCCATCTGTTTTGAGTCGCTTGTCTTGCAAGACGCTCTCACGACCCCATGCTTTCACATAAACAAATGCCGTCAGTGACAAACTGAAGCCTATTACTAAAATCAGGATAAGAGAAACATCATGTTTTTTCAATTAACTAAGCTGCTCTTGTGATGAATTGGAAAACGCTAAGCGGGCATAATGCGCCGCTCCCCACAATCCAACTTCTGGCATCAAGATAACTGAGACGGGAATCGTTTGCATTAAGTCTGCAAAACGCCCTTTGTCATTAAAGGCTTGCATAAAGCTCCCCTCTTGCAGTTGTAGTAGGAGTTTTGGTGCGATTCCGCCCCCCAAATACACCCCTGCCCGTCCCATGAATTTTAAGGCAAAATTTCCTGCCTCTGCTCCGTAAATACTCACAAAAACCCGTATACTTTCTTGACATAA